>CAZPWZ010000166.1:0-5824 GCA_964590675.1 uncultured Draconibacterium sp. | reverse complement strand
TTCCTAGGGACCGCGGGCGCGGTGTTGGGAACCCGGTCCATCAAGATAATTGGGTGCATGCTGAAGGTAGGCACTGACACCCATTATCTCGGTGATCTGTCCCTGGGTGCTTCCCTGGAATACCTCCAGTTTACCAAGCCAGTATTCGCCTGACACATCATAGGTTTCGGCCTCATAGGTTTGAAATGCCGAAGAAATCAGTTTCAGCCGTATGCGGGGTGCAGGCTTAAAGGTAAGTGTAACCGCAGAAAGCCAGTTCTGGTAGCGGTCCACCTCCTGTCCGTCGAAGTATATTTTAATCTTATAAGCTTCATCGAGGGTCCCGAAGCTGGTTTCGCGGGTTTCGGGGATCAGTTTATAATAGTTGTTGGTAAAATTTCCGAGAAATGACACGTCCCATTTTTTATCGATCTCATAATAGAGCATGCCCTGGATATCGAAGAACTGCGGTTTGTAATTCCCTTTGGTGTCGAGGCCTTTGAACAGGTATGAATTGGTCTTGTACCGCGCGCCGAGCAGGTATGAAAATTTCCTGGCGAAGGTTCCCTCAATGTGTCCTGTTGCACCCAGGAGGCTGACATCGAAAGAGGCGGCAAACTCAGTAGGCTTTTTATATTTTATATCCAGTACCGACGACATTTTATCGCCATACTTGGCATCAAATCCACCGGCTGAAAAGGAGATGCCGGAAACCAGGTCGGGATTCAGGAAACTTTGTCCTTCCTGCTGTCCTGACCGGACCAGAAAAGGACGGTAAATTTCGATATCGTTGACAAAGACCAGGTTTTCGTCGAAGTTGCCTCCACGAACCGAATACTGCGAGCTTAATTCATTGCGTGAGGAGACGCCCGGCATGGTTTTGATCAGGTCTTCCACACTGGCATTGATCGTCGGAATGAAGGTCACTGCCTTCGGGTCGAGGCGGCTGAAGGTGTTGGTCCGTAATTGCTGGTCTTTTACTTCAATTGATTCAAGCTGGGTCGAACTGGGGGTCATGGTCAGGTTCAGGCGCCGGCGCTCCTGATTCCCAACCCTGACAAGGATGGAATCGGTTAAATAGCCAACATAAGAATATAATATCACCAGGTTAGTGTCCGCAGGAATTTTCATCTCGAACCGCCCGTCCTTGTCGGTGGTGGCGCCGATCGTTGTGCCTTTAACTGCCAGGTTTACAAACTGAAGCGGTTGCATTGAGCCTGGCAGCGTTACCGACCCTGTCAGGGTCCCGGTTGGTTGCTGGGCGACTGCGCGGGTAGCGGTAAGGCAGAGTATGAACAGGACTATCTGGATCAGTTTTTTCAATGGGGATGTTATTTTAATCTTTCCTCCTGTGATTTGAATTTCCCGTTTTTCCAGGCTTTGATAAAGGCAGCCCAGGCAAACGGGTTGAAAATATTGAATGGTTGCTGTTGTCCGAAATAATAGAGTTTGCTGGTTTGGTTGTCGATATAATTGCGGTAGTTCATCGATGCATCCATGGGATATTCTTCAGCCCGCATCCGGATGTCGGAACCCAGGAGATTCTTACGGGCAATCTCAAGATCATCATCCGGTATTTTCAGTTCTACGAAGGCCCTTTTGAAATCCTCAAGGGTGGGCCATGGGAAAATGTAGGCTGCCGTCAGCGTAAGCGTGTCGGACGACATGAGCTGAATTAACGAATACCGCTTTTTGGTGATGGTGTCGGGAATGATGAATGAGGCAGGCTTGAAGCCAAGCGCGGTAAATACAACAGTGTCATTTTTATGTGCGACAAATGAGAAATAACCGTTTACATCGCTGGTGGTTCCGCGGTGACTTGCCAAATCAATAATACGAACATAGGGTACCGGGTTGAGACTGTCGGCTGTGATGGTCATGCCCGAAAACTGTACGAGGTTGCTGTTGTCGTCTTGATCCTGAACCAGCTGTGATTGTCCGAAAAAAGGTAAACCAAGCAGGAAAAGAAAAAAGTAAAGGATCTTATTCATTCGTGGCTGGTCATCTGTATGTGTTAAACGAAAAATCAGCTTATTTATTTCCTTATCCGGCAGGCAAAAAAAATGCTGTTACGATGTAACAGCATTTTACCCATGAAAAAAAAACTTACTTAGTAAGATAACCTTTTTCCCTTGCTTCCTTTATGCAGGTATAAACACCCTTTTTGTTCATATGGCGTAATCCTTCAGCTGATACCCTGAGCTTAATATCGCGGTTTTCTTCTTCAACAAAGAAGGTTTTGGTTTGAATGTTGGGGCTGAACCAACGTTTCGATTTTTTATTGGAGTGCGATACTTTATGTCCCTTGATCGCTATCTTTCCGGTAATTTCACAAATCCTTGCCATGGTTATTCTGTTAAAAGGTATTTCAAAACGGAGTGCAAAGATAGAATTTTTATTTTAAAGTACAATAAGAGGAGTGAAAAAAGATTTACGATTTACGATTTACGATTTTACGATTTTACGATTTACAAATGACGAATGACCAATGACTAATGACTAATGACCAATGACTAATGACTAATGACCAATGACTAATGACTAATGACTAATGACCAATGATTGTAATTTAGCTACAGGCATTTTCAAATTTTCAAATTATCAGCGTTTTCCGCAACATGCTGAGAGCCTGGAGCGCAGTTCTTCTGATATTCCGGTCGCGGCTGTCGCCGAAGGAAAATTTCTTTGCATAAACTTCATCGGGCGATGCAATGGCAATCCAGGTGGTCCCGACCGGTTTGTCGACTGTTCCGCCATCGGGTCCGGCGACCCCCGAAGTAGCGATCACATAGTCGGCATCAAACATGGTTTGTGCCGCAATGGCCATTTCGGTGACCACCTCTTTGCTTACTGAACCGTATTGTTCAAGAGAGGCTGAAGTAACACCAAGTATGTGCTGCTTGATGTCATTCGCATAGGCCACCATCGAGCCTTTGTAATAGGCGGAACTTCCCGGAATACTGGTTATAAGGTGGGCAATGTAGCCCCCGGTGCAACTTTCGGCTGTGGCGAGGGTCGCATGTTTTTGTGTCAACAGGCGCCCGACGAGGTTTTCCAGGGTGTCATCATCATAACCGTAGATATAGTCGGGAATCAGGGACTCCAGCCTGGCGATCTCTGCATCGACCTGTTGGTGAAGGAGATGGTCCACCTTCCCTGTACCTGTGAGACGAAGCCGGACGATACCCGGCTGCGGCAGGTAGGCCAGTTTGATGTGGTCGGGGAGGCCATTTTCCCATTCCCCGATCATTGCCGCCAGGAATGATTCACCGATCCCCTGCGTCAGTAATGTTTTATGATATATGGCCGGTGTATGAAAAGTCTCTTTAAGCCGGGGAATGACATGATCGGTCATCATGGCTTTCATTTCAAAGGGGACACCCGGCATGGAGACAAAAATGGTTTTGCCGCCGCCTTGTCTTTTTTTCTCAAACCACATGCCCCGGGCCGTCCCCACCTTATTTGGTATGCCGATGCAGTTTTCGGGGAGTTCAGCCTGCTGCCGGTTAAGTTCCGTAACCGCATAACCGCGCCGTGCGAAAAGTGCTTCCACGTCGCGGTAGGCTTCCTCATTGAAAACCAACCTTGTACCAAAGAACTCGCACAGCGTATGTTTTGTGATATCATCCCGGGTGGGGCCGATACCACCTGTAATCAGCACAATTCCGGCACGCGCTTCTGCCAGCATCAATGAATTCAGGATATGTTCCTTTTGATCACTGATCACGGTGACCTGGCTCACCCTGAAGCCTGCCAGGTTTAATTGTTCGGCCATCCAGGAAGCATTGGTATTTATAACCTGCCCGATCAGCAATTCATCCCCGATGTTTATTATTTCTACATCCATATTTTTCAGTTTTAATCTCTCAGGGTAAATTCCCCTTCACGGGATTTGAGCCCTATGAGTTGACAGGCTTTACCTGGGACAAATTTAGTGAAATATGAGCAGTCCGAAACAATGGCCATGATTGGACGAAAACAATCGCCTCACCGGCTTATGCTGAACATTGACAGGTTTGCAAAAGCAAAGCTGCTTTGATTCCTTTACACTTATGCTGTTTGAGTTTGCAAAGATTGTGACCTCAAATCCTCAGTATATTTAGTAATTTTGTTAAAAAATAGGATTATGCCCTTACTCGCAGAACCAGACCTGATCGTAAATGCTGATGGAAGCGTTTATCATATTTGCATGAAGCCGGAGGATCTGGCTGATACCGTTATTGTTGTCGGCGATCCGCAGCGGGTTCATGAAATCTCGGATCATTTCACCAGTATCGACCACCGTGGCGCGAACCGGGAATTTATTTCCCATACAGGCTATTACAACGGAAAACGGATCACTGCGTTATCCACTGGTATCGGGACCGATAATTGTGACATCGTTATGCATGAGCTGGATGCCCTGGCCAATTTCGACCTGGCGACCAGGACTCAAAAGCCGGTTCAGCGGTCATTGCGCATTGTGCGCATCGGGACATCCGGATCAATCCAGGCTGATGTGCCGGTGAACAGCTTTGGTTTATCAACGCATGCGGTCGGACTCGATAACCTGCTGCATTTTTACAAGGGGGCCCCCGGCATCATAGACCAGGAGATGACCGAAGCATTCGCGGCGCATGCCGCATGGCCTGTGGATCTCTCAAAACCTTATTTTGTGAAGGGTTCCGACCGACTGATCGACCTGTTCAGGCCCTATTCCGTTGCCGGGATCACGGTTACCGCACCTGGATTTTATGGTCCGCAGGGCCGCTTTCTCCGGCTCCCGCTCTCCGATCCTGACATGATCAGGAAACTGCAGAGTTTCCGTTACCGCGGACACCGGATCGTTAATTTTGAAATGGAGACCTCCGCACTGTATGGACTCGGCGCCCTCATGGGGCATGAAATGGCCACCATTTGCACGCTGATTGCGAACCGGGCGACCGGCGAATACAACCAGGATCATAAAAAAGTGGTGCTGGAATTGATTTCCCTCGTACTTGAAAAACTGACCGCTTAACTATTCCAGGCCGGTCAAAGCCGATATTGTGTACTTTTGTACCCTAAATTAGCGGTCGCATTGTCGGATCTTTCGAAAATACCTGCCTTGATAAAGTTGCTGGATGAGCCGGATGATGCTGCCTATGGCCTTATCCGCGACCAGTTGCTTTCGCTGGGTGCCGAAGTGGTTGATCCCCTGGAAAAGACATTTGAAAATACCTTCGATCCGGTTGTTCAGGAGCGCATCCAGTTCATCATCAGGAAACTCCGCCAGGAAAATCTTTACATAGATTTTGTAAACTGGCTGAATCTCGGTTCCGAAGACCTGCTGAAGGGATTCATACTGGTGACAAAAACACAGTATCCATCACTGGATGAAGAGGATATGATTATCAGGATCGAGCAGTTAAAAATGGATATCTGGATCGAGCTGCATGAGAACCTCACCGCACTTGAAAACGTAAAGGTTATGAACCATGTTATTTTTGATCTTCATCATTTTGAAGGAAATACGAATGACATGGCCTCATCCCGGAATTCCTGCATCAACACCTTTCTTGAAACCCGCAAAGGAAGCCCGTTGTCGCTCGGCATGCTATTTATCATCCTGGCCCGGAAACTGGGTCTCCCGGTGTATGGCGTGAACCTGCCCCAGCATTTCATTGTGGCTTACCTCACCGATACCGGATTAAAAAATCCCGGGGAGGAGGATGTATTGTTTTATATCAATCCCTTTAACCTGGGTGCAGTTTTTACGCGCCGCGAAATTGAATTATTTGTGCGGCAGATGAAAATGAAGCCGGAACGATCGTTTTTTGCTCCCTGCAGCAATAAGGATATCATCCGCCTCCTGATCAGCAATCTT
>CAZPWZ010000165.1:0-5877 GCA_964590675.1 uncultured Draconibacterium sp. | reverse complement strand
GGCTGTCAATATCATAGGTATTCATGTATACCGGGTGATTCGGGGCATAAACCCACGGATCGAAAAACCAGCCCATGTCATTACCGGTTACCTCCTCGGTTTTTTCAATGAAATCACGCGTGCAGGCATTATTGTATTTAAATTCAGGATCCGTCGCATATTGATGCAACACCTCAAAAAACATCGAATCGCCCAGTACGTAACGAAGCTGGTGGAGCAGACAAGCCCCTTTGTTATAGGTGATGGCCTGGTTGTATAGAACACCTCCCGTTGGAGTATTGATTGCCCATTCGGGATGGTAGAGCGGCCACCCGGGATTGCTGTTCAGGTAATAGTTGGCCAATGCATTCATGCTGGAACGGTATGCTGCAGTTCCGGATTGATATTCAAGCCAGAGGTTCTGGCAATAGGTTCCAAATCCTTCATTTAACCAGATATCAGCCCAGGTTTCGCAGGTGATCATATTACCAAACCACTGGTGTGAATGCTCGTGGGCAATAAGGTTGAAATCACTGTAACCATTTGGCATCAGGGTTACCATACTTTGATTTTCCATTCCACCCCATGGAAAGGTTGTGTTCATGGTTGCAAACCCAATTTTCTCAAAGGGATAATCACCAAATTTCCGGGAGAAAAAATCTGTCAGTGGAATTATCGTTGTGTCAATCTTTTTAATATTCTCGCCCGGCTTATAATAAATGCGGACAGGAATACTGTCATTGGGATCAGAAAGTTTGTGCCAGTATTTTATGTGAACCTGGAAATTGATCTTTGAAGCCAGGGTGATGAGATAGGTTGCAACAGGGATCTCAGACTTCCAGTGATAGCTGATCGTGTCACCTGCAATGATGGAATCGGCCAATACACCTGTTGAACCAAGGCGGACCGTAAGCGGCACCCTGGCGGTCAGCTCCCATTTCACTTTATCGGAGGGACGGTCCCGGCATGGCATCCATTTCCTTGCTCCTTCAGGGGGAGAATCGGTATAAACAGTTCCGAATGAAGCATAGAAACCTTTGTCATTTACGTTTTTATGCCTGTAAAATATGCTTACATCCAGGATTTCTCCCGGCTGGTATGTCCGGTCCAGGAAAATTGTCAGGGTGTCAAGCACGTGGACGAAGGATGCCCCAGCCAATTTGACCGAATCAATGGTCATGGATGTGTTCAATGCATTCAGCCTGATGACGTTCACTGCCGAATCTGCCTGTAGCGTAACCAGTTGCCGGGCGGAGAATGATTTTGGATATGGGTCAAAATAGCAATGGTAAAGCCCGATATCCAGGTTGTATTTCAGCACGTTATAACTCTTCCTGGTATAAAAGTGCGCAGTATCGGCAGGAATTGATGGTGGCGTGACAGCGCTGACCGTGGTCGCCACCAACAGGAAAGGCCAGAGTATGATAAGAAACAGGATCTTCATGATATTATCGTGTTATCACCAGTTTTTTAAGCTGCACCTCGTTTCCTGAGGTAATCCTGCACACGTAACTGCCAGGAGACAGGCTGGAACAGTCGAATTTAATTTCATGGTTCCCGGCCGGATGCATGGAGTTTACCGGTGTGAACAGGATGAGACCCTGGATGTTGATGATTTCAACCCGGACATTCATCGGTTCCCTTGTTTCATAGGCAAAAATCGTAAAATTAGTTGCGGGATTTGGTGCAATTTGAGTCAGGACAAGTGACTGATCAGTCATCGTGTCATCGATGCCAACCACTGTACTGCCACCCTTAAGCACAATCTGCCGGCCGGGATCAAACTGCAAGGCCACTGGCTGCTGGTCGCTGATCCAGGAAAAGTGCTGGTAATTCGTATCGTTCATAACACGATAGGTTGTATCGGTCCCGTCAAGAAATCGGACATAGATTTCCAGTGGCATTTTGAAAAAAGGGGCGTTGGTTTGAATTTGCCGGGCAAAAAAATTGACCTTCCACTGGTTGTTTCCAAGGTTTTCGAAATCATATGCGTTTTGATATACAGGATGGTTCGGCTGATAAATCCATGCATCGAAAAACCAGTTGTAATCCTCCCCGGCTACCTGGTTCACTGTGTTATTGAAATCCTGTATGGTGGCAGATTTGTATTTCAAATTTGTATCCGAACTGTAGGCTTTCAATGTCTCGAAAAACAATGAATCACCTAAGACATAGCGTAACTGGTGAACAACACAGGCACCTTTCATATAGGTTATCGAATAATCAAACAAAATGCCGCTGGATGGGGTACTAACCGCCCAGTCAGGATTTGAGATAGCCCAGCCTGAATTAGCTGCAAGGTAGTAGTTGGCGTCGGAATTGATGTCGGCTTTGTAAGCGGGATAACCCGAATAACTTTCATACCAGTAGGCTTCTGACCAGGTTGCGAATCCTTCGTTCAGCCAGATGTCAGCCCAGGTGGCGCAGGTAATCATATCTCCGAACCACTGATGGGCAAATTCATGTGCGGCAAGGCTTTCACCCCAACAACCCGGGCAAAGACTGGTTAGTGACTGGTTTTCCATGCCTGCCCATGAAAACTCCGAGTTGAGCGTGGCAAAACCGTTTTTATCGAAGGGGTGCTCCACAAAACCCTGGGAGAACCAGGTGGTCATTTCGGGCATGATGTCCATGACCGGAGTAGGATCCTCGCCCAGGTTATAATAGAAACGCAATGGAATGCTGTCGGCAGGATTGCTGAGTTTATGCCAGTAGATGATATCCAGCTGGTAGTCAACTTTTGAGCTGATTACGATCAGGTATGTTGCCACATTCTGATCTGAAATCCAATGATATGTAAGCTGATCGCCCACGAGTGTCGAATCTGCCAGACGTCCGTTGGATCCAAGTTTGACATTTGATTTTACTGTGGCAGTCAGGTCGAGCAAAGCCTTATCTGAAGGTTTATCCCAGCAAGGAAACCAGCTCCGGGCACCCTCAGGTTCACAATCAGTGAATACAGTGCCGTTTGTTGAATAAAATGCATAATCCTGAACATCCTTGTGCCGGTAAAAAATCCTGATATCTGCAATTTCCCCGATATTGTATGTGCGGTTTAACTGGACTGTAAGTATGTTGTTTACATGGGTGTATGAAATCCCCGCCAATTTCACCGAATCTATTATGAGTGAAAATGTTGATGCATGCAACTTGATAAAATTCAAAGTGGAATCCACCTTGAATTTTACAATCACCGAGCCACTGAAACTGTTTGGGTAAGGGGCTGAATAACAGTTGTACAGATTCACATCAAGGGTGTACTTAATGACATCATAGGAATGGGTTGCACCCGAATTGTTATTGAATGGCTGCTCTGTAAACTGCGGTAGGCTTGATTTCTTATGGGCACAATAAGCTGCGCCTTTCATGGTTGACATATCCTGCGCCTGGGATATGAATGCCAGTAATATCAGTAGCGTGGTCAGTGTGGTGATTTGTTTCATGTAAATGGGATTTAAAGCAAGAAAGTAGGGTGCAAAATTAATGATTTTTGGTGTATGCTTTCTGAAAATACCTGATGTTATTGAAAAAACCGATATTTTTGCCAGCATGAGCATGACAAAGCGCAACATCGTTTTTCTATTCTTCGTCGCCGGGTTATGCTCTTGCGCTAACCATGGCAGACAAGCGGGCAAGACCGTATTTCGCTATAATGAGGCGGCCAATATCAGCACCCTCGATCCCGCTTTTGCCAGGGATCAGGCCATCATCTGGGCAACCAACCAATTGTTCAACGGCCTGGTTCAATTAAATGACCAGATGGAGGTCCGTCCGGGCATTGCCAGGTCATGGGATATTTCGGCTTCGGGACTCGAATATGTATTTCATCTGCGGGATGATGTGCGTTTTCACGATAATCCAGCTTTTAGCAACGGCATCGGCCGAAAGGTTGTTGCCAGTGACTTCATATTTTCATTTCAGCGAATCATCGATCCAGCTGTTGCCTCACCCGGGGCGTGGATATTCAACAATATAAGCAGGGCAAAGGATAAACCGCCTTTCGAGGCGCTGAATGATACGACAGTCATTGTCAGGCTCAACCTCCCATTTCCGCCGTTTCTCAGTCTGCTCAGCATGCAGTATTGTTCAGTAATTCCCCATGAGGCGCTTGAATACTACGGGGCTGAATTTCGCCGCAATCCGGTTGGTACGGGGCCATTCATGTTTAAAATGTGGGAAGAGGGCGTCAAACTGGTCATGGTGAAGAATCCGGATTACTTTGAATTCCTGGAAGGGGATCGGTTACCTTTCCTGGATGCAGTAGCCGTTACATTTGTTGCTGATAAGCAATCGGTCTTTCTTGAGTTCATCAAGGGGAACCTTGATTTCATCTCAGGGATCGATCCTACCTATAAAGATGAACTGCTTACCCGCGAAGGCACGTTGCAACCGAAATACGCAGGTAAAATCGTCATGATCACACAGCCTTATCTGAACACCGAGTACCTCGGATTCATGGTTGATACCTCCAAGCTGGCAGCCAATACAAGGCTCATCAGGGATAAGAGGATCAGGCAGGCGATCAATTTTGCCTTCGATCGCAAGAAAATGATCCGTTATCTGCGCAACAATATCGGGACCCCCGGGAACCAGGGTATTACACCGAAAGGACTGCCATCATTTGATTCTTCTCAGGTTTTTTATGATTATGATCCCGCCAGGGCCCGAAAATTGCTGGCTGAGGCCGGTTATACCGGGGGCAGGGGACTTCCCGTGATAACCCTGACCTCTACACCCGATTACCTGGATATTTGTAAGTATATACAGCACCAGGTGTCATCCATCGGCATCGAGCTAAATATTGATGTAAGCCCACCAGCAGCAGTCAAAGAGATGAAGGCTGAAGCAAAACTTGCTTTCTTCAGGGCTTCATGGATTGCAGATTATCCGGATGCCGAGAATTACCTCTCCATGTTCTACTATAAGAATTTCTGTCCCCAGGGGCCTAATTATACCCACTATTCAAACAAGGAGTTTGATCGCCTTTATGAACGGGCAATGTCAACCGTGAACGATTCAATCCGCTATGATTACTACCGGCAGATGGAAAAAATCATGATGGATGAATCCCCGGTGGTTGTTTTGTACTATGACCAGGTGCTGCGGTTTGTCCAGAAGGATATCAGTGGTTTAAACAGCAATCCGATGAACCTTTTAACATTGAAGCAGGTTAAAAAGTTACAGTAAGACCGTCATAGGCAAGCTTCACAAAACCAGGCAACTCACGACTGACATCAGTATATTTGCCCATCTGGTGACTGATATGTGTGAGAAAGCCTTGCTCAGGTTTGATTTCATTCATTAAGGCAAGGGCCTCCTCCAGGTTGAAATGGGAATAATGTTTCTTCTTTCTGAGGGCATTGAGAACAAGGACTTTTGAACCGATAATCTTTTTCTTCTCCTTTTCCGAAATATTGATTGCATCGGTAATATAGGTAAAATCGTTAATGCGGTAACCAAATACATACCTGATGCTGTTGTGATGCAATGCCCTGATTGGAATGACTTTAACCTCATTGATCATGAAGGGCTTATTGGTGATCCGGTGAAGCAATATTTCAGGTACGCCGGGATATGGATTTTTTTCGAAGGCATAGGAAAATTCCATTTTGATGATCCGCTGAACTCCAAATGATGCATATACATCAGCCGGCCTGCGGTTTATATAATTAAACGCCCTCACATCATCAAGCCCCCCTAAATGATCCTTATGTCCATGTGTGACGAGGATGGCATCAATCGACCGGATGTCCTCCCGCAACATCTGCTGCCTGAAATCGGGCCCGCAGTCAACGATGATCCTTTGTCCGTCATCGGTTTCAATCGCAATGGATGAACGCAGCCTTTTATCCCGGATATCGGTCGACTGGCATACCTCACACTCGCAGGCAATCACCG
>CAZPWZ010000164.1:0-5882 GCA_964590675.1 uncultured Draconibacterium sp. | reverse complement strand
GTATCATTGGCGAAATGGGTTGTTTTATCAATGAATCCGCTGAAAAAAATATTATGTTCAGAATCCACAGAGATATCTCCCATTTGCACCGACCCTTTCCTCATTTGTTTGTTCACCAGGTTTCCATAGCCATCATATGCATAAATAAAATTTTCCACATCGGTTCCTCCACTGTGACGGAGCGTATCCTGCCCGAGCACAAGGTGGCAACGCGTAAAACCCTGTACATAGATATTCCCGTCTGCTCCCAAAACAGCGCCTACTCCATCCACTCCACTGCACCAAAAGCTGATGCAATCTCTTCTCCAGATAATATTGCCCAGTGAATCAAGTTTCAGCACGTAGATCAATGATCGATTGTGTTCAACACTGTCGACGCCAAAAAAGTTTACCCAAACCGGAGTCAGATTGGCCGTATGGTGGCCAATTACATAAGATGTTCCATTATCAGCAGGAATAAAATCGATGAGATAATCCTGGAAAGGACCCTTGATGGTCTTTACCCATTTATGCTTCCCCTGATCGTCGTATTTGCCAATAAAAATATCCGGTAAGTCCCCCGTGGTCAATATGGTGTCTGAAGCAAGATATTCGTCATGATATGTGCCACCAACCAAAATGGAGTGACTGTTTTCAGGTTTAATGGAAGCAGGGACAGACTGATAGCCGGAAGGACCATAAAAGTCCATTGCCTTCTTGAATTTTCCAAACTGGTCAAAAATTCCGATTGCACTTTGCGTTTGGCTATACTTGTAAGGATGCCTTAATGTTGTGTCGCCGATAACCAGGGTATCCTCATAGGTTACCACCAGGTATGACTGGTTCATGTTGTCGGTTGCGACTACCTGGCATCCCACGCCGTCGGCGCCTTTCAGTTGTTGGGACCACTCCCAGTTCCACGACTGGCTCTGCGCTGTCAAACAGGTGAAAAGAAGGATAAGAGTCGTTATCTGTTTCATATGTTAAATATAGGGTTTTTCAAGTATAAAGCAGTAGTTATTCGGGTTTCACACCAACATAATAGAGGTCAAAAAGATTCACCGGTGAGTCGGGCAGGTCCCCATGTTCATATTTATTCGGTTTCTCTGTGCAGGAAATCAATAAGATACAGGCAAACATTAGCAGATATTTGCGCATAGACATTAATTTATTTTCAATTTCATGACAATGATCATTGTTTATTAACTTTCCTGGTTACCGTGGTATTGGTACCAGAGATTTTAAATATATAAATGCCGCTTACATAACTACTTAGATCAACCATATTTCTGCCAGCTATCAGCTTTTTCTTCATCAGCTGCACTCCCTGGTTATTGAAAACAGTCAGGTTTGCATCCGGTAATAATGCTTTAACAGAAATGATTCCCGTGGTCGGAACCGGGTAAATATTCACGAAATCATTTTGCTCGTTAAGTCCTGAACAGTTTTTACTGCAGGCAAACTCCTGTACGGTAAAAGTCAGAAAACTGATATTGGTGATTTTTATCCAACCATAAATTGTATCGCCTGGCATGTTCATTCTTACAGCGATGTAGTTGCCCTGCGGATCATTGACAAAACCATTGTGCCCACAGCTGTAAACCATGGCTGCCCAATTTGTGTAGGTAAGGTGCAATTTCGAATTTAACCAGTCAAGTGTTCGGTCGATGGTATCATTCAGTTTCAGTGGTTTTGCAATTTCATACAGAAAATATGTTGAGTTTGGTGTGCGGCAGGTATCATAATAACCAAAGGCGATTTGGCAGGTGCTTGTATCATGAATGCGTATGCTGATCTCGGAATCACCCCAGCCATTCACCCATGATCCGGCTGCAAAGAGTGAAAAATCAACAATATCATCACCATTGATATCTATGGGAAATATGGCTGGTGGCATTTTGCTAAAATGGTTATTTGGCCCGGTCAGTGTTGTATCAGGATCAAGATCAACGTAGTAATCTGATGCATGATGCTGACCAGCAACGAAAAACTGGGAATATCCCTGGTTGACACCTCCGAGGAATAATGAGAAAAGAAGGGAACAGAAAACAATGATGGTTTTCATGTTATTTTATTTGGACACGATTTGAACCAGTTTGCAAATTTCTATCGAGTGAATAGATGATATCGGACCTTTCATGAATGCAGGATCCTGGCAACCTAATGTACCACCGAAACCTTTCTCAGAAACGTCCCCGATGAATTGGTAATTTTTACCATGTAAATTCCATTGGGCAAGTCGGATACCGGGATATCGGTTTTATTTTGTCCCTCCCCATGAAAGAATGAAAATGTTTGACCGTTGAAGCTCATCATCTCTATATTTTGAATGGAAACATCACTGCACACCCTGATAAAATCGTTTGCCGGGTTGGGATAGAGTTGAATGGTCTCATAACCTGCAGGCTGGATACCTTGTGCAAGGTCAACTTCCAGGGTGTCACAAAAACCCTCGCACAGGATGAAAGACCAAGGGTCTCTAAGTGCATCGCTGATGAGATATCTGAAGCGTGTATAAGGATATCCTGCAGGGATGTGATCAGAATATTCAAGACCGGCAATCAATGGACCGTTCAATTTCACAAAAGAGGTGGAGTTCGGACCGTCGCTGCGGTATATATTGTATCCGATCACAACCTGAACGCTGTCGCACTGCGGCGGTTGCCAGGAAAGGTGAACAACATTACCAGCCTTTGAATATTCGCACGCCGAAGGGCCTATACACACGGCATCTGCTTTTATATTATCAACAAACCAACCTGCAAAGTTGCTGCTGTTTGTACCTGATACTTTAAACCCGATTTTTATATCCTTTCCGCTGGTCGTTGAAATATCGATTTTCTGATGGATCCACCCGGTTGAACCCTGGTTTGTAACCTCAAAAACGCTGATCCAGGCATTGTCACAATAATAGAGTGCCTCCAGCTTTTCGGTGCCATTGGCAAGGATGTCATTCAGCATATAGTCGAACTCCAGGTATATATGGGCACATACATATGGTGCTGAGTAAATCAGGGGACTCTCCAACTGTGAAATATAATTCGTGATCCCCGGACTTCCGTTAAATAGCGCTGTTGGAGCAGGATTCCCCTGTGAGGGGTTGACAGACCAGTTTAATTGATCAGGAGTGAATTGCCAGTTGTTGTATGCAAACATCCCCATATCCCAGGTTTCACTGAAAGGGAAAATGAACGTATATAAATGAGATGAGCTGTCTGATCCTTCTGAAAGTGAAGTCCCTGGCTGACTGTAGAACCCATTTTTCATTTGGATCGGAATTTTTGCCAAAGCATAGTGATTTGTTAACATAACGCTTCCAGCCAGAAGCAGGCTACTCATAAGGAAAAAGCGGAGGGAACGGTTCATGGGATCAGGATTAAATTCAGAGCCAGAAAACCTGCAATGAAAATGCGGAGGAAACGGTTCATGTGATCGGGATTAAATGTTGAAATCAAAACATATCGAATGATTTCAAATGTTATGGTGTTTAAAGGTTTTTTATTGTAGCTCAAATATAAAAAATAATTGGATATCCTGCAAATGCGGATTTTTTTTCTTTTTGGATATCTCAGGGCTTCCCATAGGCCTGTAAATTATCATGCTGACGGATGGGAATACGTTTCAGACAGGCAGGTTTCTAATCACGCAAACACCGCACCGAAAACGCATTGCTTCTCAGCGATTCATACTCCGAAGCACTCGGATTATACTCATTCAGCCCGCGGGCTATCGCCCTTGATCCCGAAAGCGTCGACGTCCAGTATATCGAACCAGCATAAATTCCTGTTATAAAAGCCCAGGTTTTGTTCTGGTACAAAAGTCCGTTTTGATAGGAATTGAATCCATTCGTAAGCAGGGTATCCTTCATCACTCCTCCGGCCTGTCCGGCGCCGTGTAAAAACGTCAGCAGTACATTCCATTCGGCATAAGATGGCACATGCCACCTCGGCGGGCATAACCCCTGTGATCCTTCGGCGGTTTGGTATTGCATGAGTTCATCCCACTGATAGAAGGCGGGACGCGGGACACGGGACGCGGGACGAGTGTACTTCTCCGGTATACAGTTGTCGGTTTGGGGAGTTAAATCCGAAATCGTAGATCCAAAATCCAAATTCGAAGACATCCAGCATTGGGTTCCGATCTGCACAGTAGGATAGACCTTGTTATCCCGGGTATCGGTCAGGTTGCTTCCACAGCTAAAGAGCTGCGCCGGTTGTACAAGGATTGACTTTGATTTGCTGGCGCTACAATCATAAACATTTACATAGGAATAGCTGATTGTCTTTAAGCCGGTTCCTGCAATGGATGGAGTAAAATAACCGGTGGATGAATTGACCCCGGGTCCTGAGTAGGATCCGCCCAACGGTAGCCCGCCTTTAAGTTTGAATGGCTTGGCATTTAACCGGGTAACTGTGTCAAAACAAGGAATAAAGACTATGTTCGGAGCCAGCGACCCGATCATGATGATTTTGTCCGAACTGACAGGGTGCCCGGTAACGCAACTCAGGTTCGAAGTAATGACACACCGCACACTGTCGTTGCTAACTGGTACGTATGAAAAGCCGGATGAGTTTGATCCTGCATTTATTCCATTCACCTTCCATTGGTAAGTTGGATTTGATCCGCCATTAACCGGCGTAGCAGTGAAGGTAACTGCTGACCCTGGGCAGAATGGATTCGCTGATGCTGCAATGGTGATCCCGGCCGGAAGGGTAGCGTTCACAACCATGGTGACAGGGTTTGATAAGGCAGGATTTCCTGAAGTACATGTTTCTGATGATAAGAGGGAACAGGTTATTACATCGCTGTTAGCCGGAGAATAAACGAAAACCGGATTATTTGAACCTGCATTGATCCCGTTCACTTTCCATTGAAATACTGGAATTAATCCTCCATTGACTGGTGTGGCAGTGAACGTAACAGCTGATCCCAGACAAAAGGGATTGGAGGATGCAACGATCGATACACCAACCGGCAATATAGGTTTTACCGTCATCGTTATAGTGTTGGATATTGCGGGGTTCCCAGTCGGGCATAAAACATTTGAAGTCAGGGTGCATGTTATCGCATCGTCATTGACCGGCACATAGGAATAATTTGGTGAATTTGTTCCAACAATCAAACCATTGACCTTCCATTGATATTGAGGTGTTGTACCGCCATTACAAGGTGTGGCTGTAAAGTTTACCAAAGCTCCGACACAAATCGGATTGGAAGAAGGTGAAACTGTAACACTCACTGGTTGGAGTGGATTGACCACCATCGGGATTGAATTCGAAGTAGCCGGATTGTTGGAGGTGCAGATTGTGTTTGAGGAAGTCAGAATACATGTCACGATATCTCCATTTACCGGACTATAGGTAAATGTTGGAGCGTTAGAACCAGCATTGACGATATTGACTTTCCACTGATAAACAGGACTAGTCCCTGGATTTACAGGGGTTGCCATGAAAGAAACAATCGTTCCGGCACAAACAGTATTGCCGGAAGCGGTAATGGTTACATCCACTGGATCGCCAATGTTGACCATCACGACATAATCCACCGGCGGACCAGCACAATCTCCTTTCTTCGGGGTGATGTGGTAGGTAACTACTCCGGTTGTAGTCCCGATATTGATTAGCGTCTGATTAATTAACAGCCCCGAATCGGCGCTGAAGCCGGTGATATTGCCCGAAGTCAGCGAGGCAGTCCAGTGATAAATCGTGCCGGGGACGGACGAGGAAAGTTGAATGTTGGTCTGTTCTCCGGTACAGATGGATTTCGAGAGGGGCGTGCTGGTGATCACCGGAAGGGATACTGTGGTCACGACGACGGTGTCGGCCACCTCGCAGTGAACATCCGGCGCTCTGACCCAGTAACTCCCGGAATACTTCACACGGATCGATTGGGTAATAGCGCCG
>CAZPWZ010000163.1:0-5885 GCA_964590675.1 uncultured Draconibacterium sp. | reverse complement strand
ATTCAGGCGCTGGATCTCCTCGATGGCCTCCCGAAGTTCCTCTTCCGAGATGTTCCCCTTCTGCAGGATCTTCTCATAATGTTTCTTGCTGAATTCGTCGAAATAAAATTTAATGATGATGGTGGCCAACTCCGTCGCGTAGGTACGGTCGCCTTTGTGTTCGAGCTGGATCAGCAGGCATTCCTGGAGGGAACGTGCGGCAATGCCTGGCGGATCGAAGGTTTGCACCACTTTGAGCACATCGAGGATCTCTTCCGGTGTGGCATCGATCGCCTGGTTGAAGGCCAGGTCGTCGGACAGGGCCGGAATTTCGCGGCACAGATAACCCGATTCATCCAGGTTGCCTATGATCGTGGAGGCAATAATGTATTCCTTGTCGGTAAATTTATGCATTCCGATCTGCGCGATCAGGTAGTCCTGGAAACTTACACCGGAAATGATAGGAATTTCACGGGTGACTTCATCCGGGCTTTTGTTGTTTGCAACCAGCCTGTAGTCAGGGATTTCATCTTCGTCAACATAATCCTCGAAGGTAAATTCATCATCGGCCGAAGCGGCAGCCTCCTGTTCCTGGAACTCATCCTCATCAGAATCAATGGAATCGAGGGTTGAATCCTCTTCATTGGCATCCAGCTCCTCGTCGTCCTTGCTGTTCTCCTCCAGGGCGGGGTTTTCCTCGATCTCCTGTTTTATCCGCTGATCGAGCGAAAGCAATGGCTCCTGCAACAAACGCATCACCAGCACCTGTTGCGGGGAGAGTTTCTGAATTAGCCGTTGCTGTAATTTCTGGTTTAACATCGCCGACAAATATAACAATTAATCAAGCCAACTTATTTTCTCTATCGGTGAAAAAATCTTTCAAATCGTTAAAATCCGGTTGACTGTCTATTTTGTTGAATAGTTGGTCCGGAATTGAATAATTTCGCATCAAAATAGGATAAGTAAATTCAAATAACCGAAGTATCCATGGAAGGAATTTCCGGATTGCGTTCAAAGTCTTACACCGTACTGATCCATGTCATGGTATGGGTTGCATTCCTGCTGGTCCCTTTGCTTTTCATTGAATCAGCTACGGGCAGGGAGCGATTCATGATCATGGGCTGGTTCCTGCAACTGCTGATGGCTGCCTATTTCTATTACAACTTCCTGTATCTCGTTCCCCGCTTTTTCCTGAAGAAAAAACTTTTACTTTACTTTTTACTGCTGCTCCTGGGATTTGTTGTGATCAGCCAGCTCAACGTCCTTTTTTCCCTTGCAACCTCCGGGATCATTGAGCACCGTCATCCGTTCAATTACTGGCGTACGACATTTTTCCCCTTTTATCCGTCCGTTTTAGCTTTTGCATTGAGCAGCATGGTGCGGATCACCATGGAATGGTCTAAAAATGAGCGCCAGAAGAAGGAGATGGAGGCCGAAAAGTTATCCTCGGAGCTGGCATTCCTGAAGTCGCAGATCAACCCGCATTTTCTGTTCAACAACCTGAACAATATCTGTTCGCTGGCGCGTAAAAAATCGGACGAAACCGAGAATGCCATTATCAAACTGTCGCAGATCATGCGCTATATGCTGCAGGATTCCAAGGATGAAAAAGTGAGCCTCGAGAAGGAAGTGGAATACCTGCAAAGCTTCATCGAATTGCAGCGGCTTCGCCTTCCCGAAACGGTAAAAATTGAATTTTCAATAGACGGCAATCCTGAATTGCTCTCGATAGAACCACTATTACTGATCCCTTTTGTCGAAAACGCCTTCAAACACGGGGTGAGCTACCAGGATATTTCTGAGATCCGCATCCGTTTGGATTCAGGGATCAATCAACTCACCTTCACGGTTGAAAATCACATCTCAAAACATTCCAGCGATGATGTGGAACAGGGATCGGGAATCGGTTTAAAAAATGTGGTTCGCAGGCTGGAACTGCTTTACCCGGGGAAACACAAGTTACAGATCACCGATACGGGCTCGCACTACACCGTTCAACTTGAAATTCAGTTTTAAATGAATATCCGCTGCCTCGCCATCGATGATGAGATGCTTGCCCTCGACCTGATCGAGGACAATATAAGGAAGGTCCCGTTTCTCGAACTGGTCCATAAATGCAGGAGCGCGATGGAGGCGATGGAGGTATTGCGTCGGGAGCAAATCGATTTGATCTTCCTCGACATCCAGATGCCCGACATTTCCGGCATACAGTTGCTGAAAAGCCTTCACCACAAGCCGATGGTCATTTTTACTACTGCATTTTCGAAATATGCTACCGAAGGTTACGATCTCGACGTCATTGATTATTTGCTGAAACCTTACTCTTTTGAGCGTTTTCTGAAGGCGGTGAATAAGGTGCACGAATATATGGACCTGCGGGGCCGTGTAGCAGCCCAGCCCAGCGCACATGAAATCATTGCCTCATCCCAGTTTTTATTTGTAAAGGCCGATTACAAATTATATAAGATCAACCTGAAGGATATTCTTTACATCGAGGGACTGAAGGATTACGTGAAAATATTTATCAGTGAAAAGCCCATTGTTACGCAAATGAGCATGAAATCACTGGAGGAAAAACTGCCTCCCCAGGATTTTATCAGGGTGCATCGCTCATTCATCGTGGCGTTCAACAAGATTGACTACATTCAAAAACACATGCTCACGATCGGTAACAAGGAAGTTCCGATCAGCGAACACTATCGTGATCAGCTTTTTAAGATCATCAATAACGAAAAACCATCTGAATAATATGAAACGAACCACCTGGCTTATAATCATCCTGCTTCTTGCTGCCGGGCCTGCCAGCGCGCAGACCGCACCCTGGACTTTCCAGCAGTGCCTCGATACGGCGCTGCAGCGCAATATTTCGGTCAACCAGAGCCGCATGAGTAATGAACTGAATAAAGTAAACCTTGAGCAGGTCAAAGCCAACCGCATTCCCAGTGTCAGCGCAAATGCCAACGAGGCACTGAATTTCGGAAAAAATGTCGACCCAACCACCAATACTTTCGTTACTGAGGCATATCATTCCACAAACCTCGGTATCAGCAGCAGCTACAACCTTTTTAACGGATTGCAGAATGCCAATACCATCAGGCAAAACCGGCTGAATGTACAGGCGGGGCAGTCGGACATCGAAAAAGTGCAGAATGATGTAATGCTTAGCATCACCACCGGGTATCTCCAGGTATTGTTTGCAAAGGAGATACTTTCAGCGGCTAAAAGCCAGGAGGAGTCTACGTTAACCCAGGTCGGACGGACCGAAAAGATGGTGAATGCCGGTAAATCCCCTGAAAGTGATCTTTTGCAGATTCAATCTCAGCTCGCCACCGACAATCTTACGGTTATCACAGCCCAGAACCAGCTTGATTTAGCCAAAGTTACCCTGATGCAGCTGATGGAAATTCCCATAACCGACGATTTCGAGGTAGTGGTTCCGGAAATGGATGAAACAATACCTGGTGGGTTACTCACCAATGAGGAGATCTACCAGAAATCGCTTACCGTGCTGCCGCAGATTACAAGTGCGTCGCTGAGAACCAGCGCTTCGATGATGGCCCTGAAAGTTTCGGAAGGTGCACGCTGGCCCCGGGTAAGCCTTGGAGCCAACATGAATACCAATTATGCTTCGAGCCGGCAAAAGGGGAGCGTCAACCCGGAAGGGTACCCATTTTTTGAACAGATCTGGGATAACCTGGGACAATCGTTTTCAATGGGGATTGCGATCCCGATCTACAACAACCGCCAGATTAAAAGCAATATCGACCGGGCGAAGATCAACCTGATAAACACGCAGCTCAGTGAGCAGAATGTTAAAAATGTGCTGCGCAAAAATGTGGAACAAACCTATACCGATATGCGGGCATCCGTCAAAAAATATGATGCTACAAAGCAACAGGTAGCAGCTGTTGAATCGGTTTATAAGAATGCAGAGAAGAAATTCACCGTGGGTGTGATGAGCGCTACCGATTTCCTGATCCAGAAGAATAACCTTACCCAGGCGCTGTCAAATCTCATCCAGGCAAAATTCGATTATATTTTTAAACGTAAGATTTTGGATTTTTACCAGGGAAAGGCGATCAAATTTTAGATTTACGAGGGAAGAAGAATCGGGACACGGGACGAATGAACAGTTATTTTTGGACAAAAAAAGATCAATAGGATGAAAAAGAGTTATTGGATAGTTATCGGGATTGTGATTTTACTTGCAGCGGTTGCGGTCTATTTATTAGTAGGAAAAAAGAAGGATGCTGCCATAGAATGGAGAACGGCCAAAGTGGAAAAGGGCGATATCCAGGTTACGGTTAGGGCGAGCGGGACTTTACAGGCCGTAACCACGGTGCAGGTGGGCACGCAGGTGTCGGGGATCATCAAAAAGATCTATGTCGATTTCAATTCCGTGGTAAGGGAGGGGCAGGTCATTGCCGTTTTGGATACCATTTTACTGGCCCAGGCTGTCGAGGATGCCCGGGCATCCCTGAAAAAATCGGAGATCCAGGTCAACCAGACCAAACGCGATTTCGACCGTACAAAGGTGTTGTTCGAACAAAAGGTTATGGCCCAGGCCGATTATGACCTGGCGCTCACCTCTTACGAAACGGCGGTGGCCAATGTGGTGTCGGCCCAGTCGGCATTGAGCCGCGCACGGATCAACCTCAGGTATGCAACCATCATTGCACCCATTTCCGGCGTGGTTGTATCACGCGCCGTTGATGTCGGTCAAACTGTTGCCGCCAGCTTCAGTACGCCAACCATGTTCACCATTGCCAACGACCTTACCAAGATGCAGGTTGAGGCAAACATTGATGAAGGAGACATCGGGAAAATCAAGGTGGAACAGGAGGTCAAATTTACCGTGGATGCCTATCCTGATATGACCTTCAGCGGTACGGTGCGCCAGGTGCGGCTTCAGCCCGTTGTCACCCAGAATGTGGTCAATTATACCGTGATCATTGATGTTCCCAATCCTGACCTGAAATTGTTGCCCGGGATGACCGCCAATATTACGGTAATGGTTCAGGAAGAGAAGGATATTTTAAAAGTTCCTTCAACAGCATTGCGGTTCAGTCCGCCCCAGGAATACATCGACGCCATCGAGAAGAACCTGCCGGATTCAATAAAGAAGAAACGTGCCGCATGGGGAAGCGGCGGTGGCCGCCAGCATGGTGCTGGCAATGGAACCGGCGGTGGTTCGGGTGATGGGAGCGGAGGCGGCAAGGGTGCAGGTGGTTCAGCCAGACAGGGAGGGTCATCAGGAAATGCAACGGCTGGCGGGTCGTCAGGAAGTGGAATGGCAGGCGGCGCACCAGGATCGGGCATGCCTGGCAGCGGAATTTCAGGACGTGCTATGGCCGGCGGTGGACAGGGGAGTTCCGGCAATCAGCAACGCCGGGGGAGTTTTGGCATGGTATGGGTCAAGGTGGGCGACAGCATCAGGCCGCGGCGGGTTCGCACCGGCGTAACCGATGGATTGAACACCGAGATCCGTGGGAAAATCGCAGAGGGCGAAGAGGTGGTACTCAGCATGACCACCTCCCAAAGCACCCAGGCGAGCCAGCAGCAAAATCCATTCGCGCCGCAAATGCAGCGTGGCGGAAGCACCAGGGGAGGAAGATAAAATGAGCAAGAGCATTATTTCGGTTAAATCGCTCGTGAAGATCTACAAAATGGGAGATGTGGAGGTTCATGCCCTGCGGGGGGTCAATGCGGAAATCATGAAGGATGATTTCGTGGCCATCATGGGTAAAAGCGGATCCGGCAAGTCGACCTTCATGAATATCATTGGATGCCTCGACGTACCCACCCGCGGACTTTACCTGCTTGACGGAGTGGATGTGAGCAGCCTCACCAAGGACCAGCTGGCCAACCTGCGAAATAAAAAAATAGGATTTGTTTTCCAGTCGTTC
>CAZPWZ010000162.1:0-5913 GCA_964590675.1 uncultured Draconibacterium sp. | reverse complement strand
ATCACGGTCGGGATCCCGGGGCAAGGGAGTACTGAACTAACAATCATGGTAATGGCGTTCGACACAGCCGGATTTCCTGAAACACAGCCTGCATTTGAGCTCAGAATGCAAGTAATGATATCATTATTCAACGGTTCATAAGTATATGCCGGGCTATTGGCACCGGCATTTATTCCATTTACTTTCCACTGATATACAGGAACTTGCCCTCCATTAACCGGAGTGGCGGTAAATGTCACCTGGGTTCCGCTGTTCACCGGGTTAGCTGTTGCAATGATCGAAACGCTGACTGCTGAATAGGAGGAGCAGGTATCTTTAAGACATCTCACTGAAAAACCGTAATTCTTCGGTGCACTGTATCGATACAGATGATCTGTGTTATATGCCAGGTTCCGGTATAATCCCCACGTTGAAGCATCCAGTGAAGAGGACCAGATTGTAGTATAATTAGCTTGGTTTGTGAAACTTAAATACCCGGTATGCTCTACGGCAGGATTCCCTGCGAACCCGCTCACATTGGTCGCGAGTTAACTTGGTGTTGGCCAGTGCGTTGCACTCCCCTCAGTCAGTGGCCCCCGGGCCCTACTTCCCCCGCCAAGAAATTGAGCCAGTGAACTCCATCCATCCTCGGTGGGAATATGCCACCCCGAAGGACAAAATCCCTGCCCACCCGGGATGGTGAGATATTGCATCATCTCACTCCACTGGTAAAGCCCGCCATATTCTGTACAGTTGGCATCCAGATCGTTGTAACAATACTTTTCAGGAATTCCGTTATCAGTTTGTTCAAGGTTCCCATTGATCCTGGTTCCAATATCCAGGTTTTCCTTAAACCAGCACTGGCTTCCAATCTGTACGGTATTATAGGTTTTTCCCTCATAGTTAACTGTAGGCAATCCCGGGCATGAATTTACAACCGGATTGACAACCATGCTGATAACATTCGATGTATCAGGGTTGCCGGTGGCACAGGCCAGGTTTGAAGTCAGGACACATTTGACCTGGTCGTTATTGTTGGGGGTAATTGTATAAGTTGCGCTGTTGGTTCCTGCAGCAATGTTGTTCACTACCCATTGGTAGAGCGGTGCTGAGCCGCCATTAACTGCCGTTGCCGTGAAGGTAACCTGGCTACCCGCTGAAACAGGATTTGAGGAGGCAGTGATGGTGACACTGACTGGCAAACCCGAACCGCAGGTATCTTTGAAACAACGAACGGAATAACCGTATTTTTTATAATGGTCATTTACTCCGAGGTTGGTGAAACCAGCACGAAGGTAACGCAGATAACCACTGGTGCCCGACCATTCTGTTGCAGTCCAGAAGCTCCCGTTTTGAGTCAGCTCACTAAAATAGCCGTCCATATGCCTCCAGCCTCCGGGTAATCCTTTAAAGCCTGATGAATCTGATGCTCCCTGGTTTGGAGCAGCCCAATGGCTGCTTCCAGTCTCTTTCATCTTTCCGCCTGCAACATCATCTCCTCCCAGGAATGTGGCCAGATCAGACCAGTCAGTAAGTTTGGGTAAACTCCAGCCGGGAGGACAAATTCCAGTGATCCTGCCGGTTGGTACCGGATTCCAGCTTGACATGGTAGTTGCTCCGTTAAGGTACTGGACAGCCTCGGCCCACTGATAAAGCCCACCGTAAATATCACAATTCGACTCAAGGTCATTGTAACAATATTTCTCAAGTATCCCATTGTTGGTTTGTTCGGTCATATTATCTATCATCGCACCGGCATTCAGATTTTCCCGGATCCAGCATGTTCCGCCGATCAGGACAGTGTGATAGGTCTTACCTTCATAAACTACTGTGGGTATTCCGGGACACGATGGCGGAGGGGTCATTGTAGTGAATGTGACCTCATTTCCATATGCAGTGCCAACGCTGGTAATGGCAAAAGCCCTTACAAAGTATGTTGTCCCACCTGTCAATCCAGTTAATGAGTAGCTGAAACTGCCAGTTCCGCTTCCGCATGAAATTGCCGTATCGGCAACATCCGGCATCGGACTCGTACTAAAGCAGATTCCCCGGGATGTCACTGCTGATCCCCCATCTTCTGTAATTTCTCCGCCGACGATGGCATCCGTTTCGGTTATAGAAGCGGCATCGGTTGTAGTGATAATTGCAAAAGTATTTCCAACCCACGTAGGAACATACGTTTGGGATAGCTGAAGAAACTGGCCTGGCAAGCCTGCGGTAACAATGCTCCATCCGGACCCGGACCAAAATAGCATATCCCCCGGATTAATCCCCTGAGGCAATGCAACGGCTAACCAGCGCTGCCCGTTCCAGTAATAGTATCCAGGCGAAACATTATCCGGGGAAGTGCCTGCCGTTGCCGTGTTAAAGACCAGGAGCCCGGTTGCAGGGTCGGTCACGGGAGCAGCAATGTTGCCGGAAATAAGTGCAATCCTTGGAGGTAGTAAGCCTTTCGAACTTGATCTCACATCCAGCATGGCCGAATTATCGGGTCCATTGCCATCAGTGCTGACAGCCACCTGGGCTGAAATCGGTGAAATGCGGCATAACAATAATGCCATGAGACAGGTTAACAGGACTGATTTGTTCATTGTACATGGGAGTTAGTAGTATAAAAGAATAACGGTTCATCCTATCAGCAAGTGAAAAACATATAAAATGTATAACAAGTTTACCTATGCGCAAATCATCACTCTTCCCGTGGTAATTTTTCCTTTTTCTGTTTGGTGGATTGTATTATTTTAAAGATTGCACAACGAAAACAATTTTGCAATTAATTCTGAAATCTCTGGTTTTAGGAACCTCTTCGGTTTAATTGTCTTTTTTTTGGAAAATCCGTTCCATGATTTCCCTTATTTCCTCCCGTTCAACAGGTTTCTTGATATACTCGTTAAAACCGGCTTCCAGGAAACGGTTTCGGTCACCGTAATTGGCATATCCGGTGACGGCAATGAATGGAATATTTTCATTTCCCGGGATTTTGCGGATTTCCTGCATGGCTTCTATCCCGTTCATCCCAGGGCCCAGGTGAATGTCCATGAGAATCGCATCAAACTTTTGCTGCTGGCACATTGCAATGGCCGAGCCTGCATTCCTGCTTGAAAAAATATTACAGTAACGCCTGATATAAATCATAAGCAACTGAATATTAACCAGGTTATCCTCAACGATAAGGACATCCGGTAATTTTTTCATCGTGCTTTTACGGGATTTCTTTTGCCCGACAACAGGTTCGGGCCCGGACGGTTCTTCATCCTGAACCTCTTCGGTTTCAGCAGCAACAACCTGCTGTTTATCTGATCCATAGGTACCGATCAACCGGTCCAGAATCTGCATCAGCCTGCGGGCTGACTCAAGCACCTGATCGGCTTTTCTCTTTTGTGCCGGATCCGTGAGTTCTTCACTTAGAAGTTCAGTAAATCCAAGTATTCCGCACATCGGCGTCCGCAAATCATGGTCAATTTGCAATAAAACATCCGAAGAAATTGGATCCAACTGGGAAGGTGACATTTTGCACTTCTCCAGGGTATCGATGATAATATCCTGAATAACAGCAAACATCGTATTCAGGTCGCTTTGACCATGTACCTTTTCCAGGATCCGGAAAACAGCCTGGTTCACCAGTTGCGATTGCGTGTTGTCCATTTTAGTGATGGTAGTTCAGTACAAAGATAATAAAGGATCGAATGTATGCAAGGATTTTTATTAACATGCAATAATATGTATATTTGCAACATAACAGTGAAATCGCATACAAGATGATGACCGGTTTTTCCAGATCCGTAAGGGAGATCATCCTGATTATATCCGCCTGCGCTCTGCCATATTATGCAATGGCCCAACTTACGGTTGTCCAGGGGGCTGCCATGAGCATGACACCGCAGCAACTGGTGCAGAATTATCTCGTCGGAGCGGGAATTACGGTGAGTAACGTCACATTCAATGGCACCTCATCAACCATAACATCTGACCAGATAGGCACATTTGCAACCAATGGTACTGCGGCCACGCAACTCGGTCTTGCTGGCGGAATCCTCATGACTTCAGGGAAAGCCAGCATCGCCATCGGGCCAAACAATCAGGCCGGTGCCGGAGTGCAGGCCGGAGGGCCAGGCGACCCCGATCTGAATACATTATCCGGGTCAAATACATTCGACAAAGCTGTCATTGAATTTGATTTCATTCCGCAATCCGATACGGTACGTTTCCGGTACGTTTTCGGTTCCGAAGAATTCTACGAGTACTGCTCCGGATTCAACGATGCTTTCGGTTTCTTCGTCAGCGGACCCGGCATCAACGGAACATTCTCCAACAGCAGCGTAAATATTGCACTGATGCCGGGATCAACAAACAACTATGTCACCATCAACAATGTTTGCGCGAATGGATCGTCAAACTGGAACAATGGCGGCGGGCAATATTACCAGTACGATGGACTTACATACGTATTTACCGCCTGGCGTGTGGTTCAGCCATGTTCAACCTACCACATCAAACTGGCAATCGGCGATGCCGTTGATAAAAAATTCGATTCAGGAGTATTTCTTGAACAGAATAGTTTCAGCAGCCCGGGGGTTGACATGATCAATCACAACACAATTCCGCAACTGGGGAGCAATGCCATTGAAGGGTGCAATGATGTTGCCATAACCTTCAAACTCCTTGCCCGGCTTGATTATCCATTCACCGTAAATTACACCATCGAAGGCACCGCCCTGAACGGAGTGGATTACACCCACATCGATGATTTTGTAACCTTCCCGCCGGGGAGCGACAGCGTAGATGTAATTATTCACCCTGTTCCGGATAACCTGATCGAAGGATCACAATCCATCATACTTAAATTAAACCAGATATCCTGTGACGGGATCATTAAAAGTGACACCGTATATATCGATGATTATTCCCCGATGAGCATTGACCCAAATCCCGATACTTCCATGTGCTTTGGCGGCAGCATGGAGCTCAAGGCCAATACCAGCGGAGGGATCAATCCGCTCACGTACCAGTGGAACGCAAGCCCGTCGGGAGATAGTACCATCGTCATCACACCACAAGTCGGCATCAACCACTATACGGTTATGGTTACCGACGTTTGCAGCCTGTCTGTTTCCGATACGGCCATTGTCACCGTTCATCCGGTTCCAGTTGCCAATGCCGGCACGAATATGACCATTGCAAACGGCACCAGCACCACGCTTCATGGCACGGCCACCGGAGGTTACGGCAATTATGGCTATGAATGGACCTCCAATCCGCCGGGATTTACTTCCAGCCTCCCGCAACCATCCACCGGGAATATGAGCAGTACCAGGATTTTCATCCTCCGGGTTACCGATCTCTCAAGCAACTGCCAGAGTGTTCCATCACAGGTGATTATCACTGTAGAGGGAGGTGCTCTTTCAGTCAACCCCGCAGCGGAACCCAATGCGGTTTGTAAAGGGGATTCGGCCCAGCTTTTCGCATTGCCGGGCGGCGGCTCAGGGATCTACACTTATCAGTGGAGCTCCAATCCCCCCGGATTTACCTCCTCCGAAATCGATCCGGTCGTTTCCCCTATGGAAACTACAACATACCATGTCCAGGTAAATGATGGCTTCAACCAGATGTTTGGACAAACCAACGTGACGGTATATCCCTTACCGCAGATCTACCTGGGGCCATCTGATTCAGCCGCATGCATTTACGATGTCGTGAATCTCGATGCAGGCAATCCGGGTTCGACCTATGTGTGGTCAAACGGCGCGACCACAAGAAGTATCACCCTGTCGACCACCGGGATTGGTTACGATGTCCAAACTGCATCTGTGGAGGTGACAAACCCGAACGGCTGCAAAAACAGCGCAACCATCAATGTAGTTTTCACCTTTGACGCGTGCGTCGGTATTGATGAACTAAACTATCAGACCGACTTCATGGTTTTCCCCAATCCGG
>CAZPWZ010000161.1:0-5932 GCA_964590675.1 uncultured Draconibacterium sp. | reverse complement strand
TGTGATGCAAAAGTAACCCTATTTTTCCTAATTACCAACATCTTTTTAAAATTCTTTCACAAATGCACCATCGTGTGTAACTGAATGACATTCTACCTGTTGCGCACGTGCTTCCTGCAACCATTGCAAGGTTCGCATCCTTGAATTGGTCGCATCGATGATTATTTGTTGTGGATGAAAGGTTTTAACGGCATCGGAAATCCTGATTTTCGGATTTCCGGAGAGGATCAGGTAATCGACGCATATTCCCTCATCCAAACATGTTGGGATGGAAGTGCTGAGGATCACCATCCTTTTCCCCGAAAATTCGAAAAAATTACCTGATTTATACACATCCCATTGACTGGCTGAAATTTGTCTATGGTTTCTTTTCATACCCAACCAATAGGCCCGATGGAATTTAATCCCGCGGGCATCCAGTTCAGACCTGGTTATTTCCGAATTGATTTTATCGGCTGAGACTTGCTTTTGATCGCTCCCACTGTAAAAACTAACCGCCCTGTCCTGGCAGGTAAACTGATAACAGGCAGTCCGATAGGCATTATATACCATGAAACCATTGTTTTTCAACCGGTCAAATTTAAATTGCATGAATGACAAATTCAGCGCAATGCAAGTTCCGAGGAACATAAACAGCCATGGGATCCTCCTCCTTGTCAGAAACAGAAATAAAAACCCAATGATCAGGTAGAGGACAACCATCTCAGTGGATGATATAAAGATACCCTGGGTAGTCGAATGCGGAAGTTGCTCGATGAAATGGATAATGTAATTCAACAACCATACCAGGCCAATCAGCGCTTTGGCGCATATGAACGACAATACCGGCACCGCACCGGCGGCAAGCAGTAAAATTCCTGCATATATGATCAAACTTGATAACGGAACCACGAAAATATTAGTCAGCATGAAATAATTTGGAAACTGGTGAAAGGTATACAAGGTGATGGGTAAGGTGGCGACCTGGGCTGCAATGGAAACTGCAAGGATCGACCATACCTTGTCCGGAAACCACGCCGATGTGACATATAGGTCGTAAATGGGTTTGTACAGGATGACAATGCCGGCCACTGCCAGGTATGATAATTGAAAACCCACATCAAGCAAGAGGAACGGATCCAGCGCAAGAATAAGAAAGATGGATGCTGCAATGATGTTGAACATATCCGGTGTCCGGTTCATCGATTTGGCAACGATCGGCAGGCTGAGCATGGCTGCCGACCGGAATACACAGGGCGACAGCCCGGTAAGCATGGCATAGAACCATATGAAAATCAACAGTATTGCAGCCTTAAGAAATCGCAACGCTTTCCTTTTGTTAAGGAATCCAAGTAAAAACTCCAGAAAAATATAGATGATCCCTACATGCATCCCTGATACGGAAAGGATGTGCATGGCCCCGGAAGCAGCATAATCGTGCCGGAGGCCGGCATCCAGTTCAGCTACATATCCAAGCAGCAGTGCTGAGGCAACTGCAAATTCCCTCCCTTTAACCTCGTTCACGCGCAAAACATTCAACAGGTAATCCCGCATCTGGAAAGCAACTTTCCTGACCATCCAGTCAGACCGGATGTTTATGATCGTCCATGAATTGTGATCCACAAAAACCTGGTGGTTGATATTTTTATTGGCCAGGTACCTGAAGTAATTAAACGCATGCGGATTTGAATTGTCCTTTATTGGACTGAACCCGGCATGGAGCAGGATATGATCACCAAATTGCAGGGATTTGCCTCCTGATTTGCACTTCAGATAACCAACAGCCCGGCCCCTTACCACCTCCCAACCATCATTGCCTCTCCGGTATTTAATCCCAAGCAGCACCTTAAAGGAACCATTCCTGACTGCCGGGGGCTCAGCGACCATGGCCACGAATAATCCGTCGGGATTCAGCCCCAGGTAACCTCGCTGGTTCGATGTACGGTTTATGCAGGTCAGATTGTAACCGGCAAGCAGCAGGAATGCATTGATCAGGATACCCGTGATCCAGCGGAGCCGGTATTGGGGAAAAATCTGTGGAAAAATCTGCAGGCTGATCAGCAACCCGGCGGGTAAAAATAACATCCAGCCCTTGACTTCACCGGGTGAATCGAGTGAAATCCCGCTGATAATCCCTGCCAGGAAGGGTAACACCAGCCTGAGGAGCGGATAAGGTCTCCACGAGTTCATACGATATTACCTTGTTTATACCTGCTTAATCAGGATAAATGCAAAAAGTAACAGGTACTACTCACAATATTTTAATAAATATGCTTTTGCTTTTTCCGAACCATGCTGTTTAGCCTGTTGCCAGTCATCGCATGCGCCAGCTTTATCAGCCAGGTAATGCTTTGCAACTCCCCTGTTGGCAAAGGCTTCATGATTTGAGGGAACAAGGCCAATCACCTGGTCGTATTCCCCGATGGCTTCGTGGTACTGCTTCAGGTACATATATGCAAGCGCCAGGTTCATTCTCGAATTGGCATCGCTGGTGTTGATCCTGATGGCGGCATTAAAATCATCGATTGCCGTTTGGTAATTTCCAGCAGCTGCCTGGGCCGCTCCCCTGCTCGAAAAATATTCGTATTGCGTTCCATCGATCCGGATGGCATCATCAAAATCGGTTATTGCGCCCGCAAGATCCTGCATGTTGAACCGTGCCAGGCCCCTGTTATAAAAGGCTTCCGCAAAATCCGGCTTATACTGGAGCGCCCGTGTGAAATCTTTTATGGCCTCCCCGTTGTCCCCTAAATCATACTTCGCCAGGCCCATGTTATGAAATGCTTCGGGAAAGTCGGGTTTCATGGCGATGGCCTTATTGTAATCCTGGATTGCACCGATGTAATCCCTGAGATAATCCTTGGCCAGACCACGATTGTAATAGGGTTCGGCATGGGCGGGTTTTAGCTGGATAACCCGGGTGAAATCGCGGATGGCTCCTTGATAATCTCCCATTTCAGTTAGCACGATGCCCCGGTTATAATAGGGTTCAGCATCAGACGAATCAAGCGCCATTGCTTTGTTGAAATCCTTGAGCGCTTGCTTGAAATCGCCCATTTTGGCCTTCAGTATCCCAGAATCAATTAATTCCTGCTGCGGGGTTTTCTGTGAGAAAGATGACAGGTGCAAGAAAATTCCAAAAACCAGGAGAACCCGGAATTTAAGGTGGCAGGACATGACCGTTTTTTTTTGATAAATGGCCGGGCTTATTTGCAGAACTTCAGGATAAGCTCCCGGGTGGCCTCAAGGCCATTTGCATAAGCCATCTGCCGGTCAGTGCAGGCTCCATCCACATCTCCTTTTGCATGCTTCACCCTGCCCCGGTTGTCATAGGCATCAGCATATTTATTATTGAGACTTATGGCCTTATCAAAATCGACCAGTGCAGCATCCAGGTCCTTCAGCATCATTTTAGCCGCGCCCCGGTTGTTGTAGGCAGTAGCATTTTCGGGCTTCAGCTTGATCGCTTCATTGTAATCCAGGATGGCGCCTTTGAAATCCTGGGTATAATGCCGCATCATTCCACGGTTGGTATAGATATCGGGGTATTTCGGATCAAGCCGTACCACCTCATTATAGTTTTCAAGGGAGCCTTTATAATCCTGGTTCAAGAACAAAAGCGCAGCCATATAATTGAATGCGATCGCATTAGACCTGTCCCGGTCAAGGTAAATATTGAAATCCTCCTTCGAACCCTTGATGTCGCCTGTTTCAAAACGTGCAATACCCCTCACAAAATAGGACTGCAGCGTTGCTGGATTCAAACGCATGGCATCGGTGGCATCCTGCATGGCCGCTCCAAAATTACCGGTCATCAGGTAGGCATATCCCCTTTTTATATAGGTATTTTCGTTCTTCACCAGGTCTAACGATTTGGTAAAATCCTGGATCGCACCCGGATAATCCCCTTCTTTCCCCTTTTTCGAACCATCAGTAAAAAAACCAACCGCACGCACCTCTTCGGGCTTGAGCTGTTTCGGCGGAGCAGGAACATTGTACATTTTTTCCTTGGAGAATTTATTCAGCGCCTTTTGATTCGGTGTGCTATCAGGCTTCACAGGATTGATCCGGACAACTTTCTGCTGGGTGCTGCCACTCTTGGCTGGCTGTTTCTGCGCATTGACATTGAAAAAGAGACCAAAAGCTAGGAGGAAGATCACAAAGTTAATATGTTTCATAAAGGATAAATTGATATTAGAAAGTAACTCGTTTTTGACTTAAATATTGTATCATCAGGCCGGCCAACCTTGCAGAAGCGCCGCTTCCGCCCAGATCCTGTTTAAGCTCCTTATACCCGTCGATGATGGACTGCCGCATTGTTCCGCCTTCCAGGATTTGTGTCAGTGTTCTCTCCAGGTTCTTACGGTTAAGCTCCGATTGGATCAGTTCAGGCACCAGCATTTTTCCCGAAATGAGATTGACCAATGAAATATAAGAAACGTGAACTAATTGTTTTGCAATGAGATACGACAACTGATTTCCTTTATAGCACACCACCTGGGGAACGCCCATCAGGGCTGTCTCCAGGGTGGCTGTTCCTGAGGCCACCAGTGCAGCGCTGGCATGACTGAGCAGATCATAGGTTTGATTCACAACAAGTCTGACCCCTGATCCCTTCAGTATTTGCCCGTAGAATTCCACAGGGATCGAAGGCGCTCCGGCAATGACAAACTGGTATCCAGGGAATGAAGGCACCACGCTGGTCATCATCCTGAGCATTTTTTCGATTTCCATTTTCCGGCTGCCCGGCAACAGGGCAATCATTGGCAGGTCGGGCAGGTCATTCCCGGTAAGAAATTCATGGCGGGGCTGCAGCATCATCCGGTCATGGATCACATCCAGCAACGGATGACCTGTATAATCAACAGGATAATGATACCTGGCATAAAACTCCTTTTCGAACGGAAGGATGACAAACATTTTTTCAACCCACTGCCTGATCGATTTAACCCGCGAGGACCGCCATGCCCACAATTGCGGTGAGATGTAGTAGAAGACCCTGATTCCCTTGCGTGCGGCGAATTTAGCCATCTTAAGGTTGAAACCAGGATAGTCGACCAGGATGAGTACATCGGGGTGAAACCCTTGCAAATCCCGTTCACAGAATTTTAAATTTTTCAGGATCGTTGGAAGGTGTGAAACCACCTCCATAAAGCCCATGAATGCGAGGTCGCGGTAATGTTTTACCAGTTCGGCTCCCTGTTGCAGCATTAAATCTCCTCCCCAGCATCTGAATATGGCATCCGGATCGCGGGATTTGAGTTCCTTCATCAGGTTTGAGGCATGCAGATCGCCTGAAGCTTCGCCGGCAATGATATAGTAACGCATCAGAACCTGTTCCTGAGGGTTTCGAGGGCACTGTTGGCCGTCAGATCGAATTGTATGGGAACAATTGCCACATAGCCATTTTCCACGGCCCATTGGTCGGTGTCGCGGCCGTTGCCAACCTGGGCATACACACCCTTCATCCAGTAATATTTCCGGCCCTGGGGATCCTCGCGTTCATCGAAATCCTCCTCCCAGGTCCCTTCTGCCTGGCGGCAAACTTTGATCCCCCTGATTTCATTTTCAGGCACATCAGGTATGTTTACGTTCAGGCACACCCCTTTTGGGAGCCCGTTTGCTATCACATCGGCCACAATGGTTTTCACCGTCTGCCCTGATGGCCCGAAATTCGCTTTGAGGCTGTAATTATTCAGGGAGAACCCTACCGAAGGAACACCCGCCAGGGCTCCCTCCAGCACGGCTGCCATGGTTCCGGAGTAAAGGATGTTAATCGATGCATTTGTTCCATGCTTTATTCCTGAAAAAAGAAACTCAGGGCGCCGGCGCATAACCAGCTTGAAAGCCATGTTAACGCAATCGGCCGGGGTCCCGTTGCAACTGTATTCTTCATAATCGGTATCCATCGTGATAAGCCCAAACCTGCGGGGACCCCCATTGGTAACCGCAT
>CAZPWZ010000160.1:0-5964 GCA_964590675.1 uncultured Draconibacterium sp. | reverse complement strand
CTAATAAATAGTTTTTGAAATGATTTGTAAGATGCTGCCCCAAAAGAAATGAGGCAGCATTTTACTTTTAAAACAACCTCTCATTATTTACCGGCGGGGATTTTTTTACCAGTGGCATGAAGGATTTCGTAGGTCTCAGCATTTGCAACAAATGCGACAACCTTGCAGTTTTTGGCTACCCAGGTTGCATTCAGCGGAAAAGTATAATTCTTAGTGAGTATAACGGTAGTATCTGCGGCTGATGTCAGCTCCTCTCCCCATGAACCATTTATTGAACCGCGGAGTATATCCATGAAGAGGAACTTCTTAATTTCAGGCACCGAATCGACTTTGGGATCGTTATTCTTCTGGGCGCCGTAAATACTGTCTTCCAGGATGCAGACAACCAGGTTGTATTTACCTGCCTCCTTTAAAAGGAACCGGGTATCCACGCGCGTTGTCAGCATACGGGTTCCGGCATCATAGGTATTGTGCATCGACATGACCGCGGCCTTTGGTTTCTTGGCCATTTCAGCCACAGCGCCCGGCCAGTTTCCCGGAAGCATGGACATGTCGCCTTTATACGGAAACCTGTTTACCATCCCCTTCGGATTCTGGTCAATTTTAAAAGTCGGCGTTAAATTCCAGTCGTTTCCCGTCTGGCACCTGAAGTCGGCCTTGTACAGGCTGCCTGCAGATGAATCGGGCCTGGCATAATAACCGGCATGCACGGCGATCACAAATACTTCCCCGGGATAGGCCTCCTCGAGGGTATGGGCTGTTTTGGCTGCGCCCGGGCAGTTCACGCACGTATGACCGGTATAATCCTCCAACACAATCGCACGGTGCAAGGTGTCGCTCGTTACATCCTTCACCGTAGCGTACGGGGCATCGAGTTTATCGCAGGCCTGGAAGAAAATTCCGGCAGCCAGCATAAGCATTGATATTTTTAATGTTCTCATCATTATTTTTTTTTAATTCTGCCTGTATGATCCTACAAACGAAGGATTTAAAAACTGGTGGTGAGGGTGAGGGTCAGTCCGCTCGAAGCAGGCACATAACGGCACACACCGCCAACACAAATTATCCCCTCCCGCTGTCTTCCATAGGATAGCGCGATGCGGCTTGTATTCTGCACATAGGTTGCACTGATCAGGTAGTAATGCAATCGTTGGGAATTATCTGCATTCCCGTAATTCCACTGGTCCTGGACGGAAAAGAACCACTTGGGCGAAATCGTCAGTTCCAGTAGTCCGGCCACCCAATTCCCCTTGTCCTGTTTGGTCCATAATCCCTGGAGTTCACCACGGAGAGAATATTTTCTTGTCATATTCCAGGTGAGATCCACCACCCCGATCTGGGAGTAAATGATACCGTATTCATCCAGATGGCCTTCGACAACATCCTTGTTATAGGACTGATATAAATAGGTAAAAATACCTTTCCAGTTCTTGCCAAATTTCTTTGTTACCTCGATGTTTGCATCCTGGTAATACAAATCTTTTCCAATCCCTGGAAATGAGACCGAATATCCAAGTGTACCAGGATTGCCGACGGGTGTCGTATCGTTGATGGCCACTTTATCGAGTCCGTTCACCTGTGAAAAATTCACCGCCACGCTCATGCCGTTCTTTCCGCCCAATGCGGTGTTTTTCGGAATTTTGAAATTGACCGTTCCCGAAATCCCGATTTCACCATTAGCCTGGGTGGCATAAGGGTACATGGAGGCAAGCATATAGGTATGCTCCTTGGTAATTGCCGGCAGGTAATTGATGTCGACCATATTGATGGTCACAGAGCGGTTTGACTTGTAACTCATATTGTCGATCCGCTTGGCCATGAGGGAGATGCCGATACCCTTCTGAGAGTATGACAAGCTGGTGAAAAGCCCGTCACCGTTGTGGTAGATGTATTCGTTCATCGCCGATGGGTCGTTGATCTTATAGGCATACTCTGTAAGCCAGGTAAATCCACCTACATTGAGATTGAACCGGCCACCGTAAGTAGCAACATTTTCAGGCAATTTCAGGGAATAGAATTTACCGTTATAAACATAATCCATGGTTTTTCCGCGTTGGTAGTTACTTACAAAACTACCGCCCAGGGTCAGCTTCCATTTTGAGTTTTCCATTCCTGAAAAAATATCATTCAGGTAAAAATCGGCATCAAAACCCTTGACAATTCCCCGGTTATAATCCTTGAAGGGTTCCCAGAAATAGCGCTGAACGCCATAGACCCCTTTGAAGGTAACACCTTTAACAGGCATTACCTTGACCCGCAATCCCCGGAGTGAGTTATCATAGCCCAATGTCCACTCCTGGTATGTTCTGAGCATCAATCCATTGCCAAACTGTTCGTAAAAATTACCTGCGGTAATATCGATGAAGTCGTTCTTATAACTTGCATACCAGTATGGAACACCCAATCCGTTGTACTGTTCGTTATAGCCGATCAGTGGGGGCAGGTAGGCTTCAAAACGCATTCCTGCAGTGAAATTACCGAGGGTGTAATTTACCTCGGTGAAGCCGTTCATCCGGAGTAATTTTCCATCCAGGGTTGAATCGCTGATCCCCATTTTTGAATCGGTGGTGTAATAGGCTGCGTCGGCTTGCATGCTTCCATGCACTTCACTGCCTTCCAGGATGTTCTGGGCATTGACCCGCCCGGATACCATGATCGTCAGGAGTGCGATACCTGAGACTAGTGATACTAATTTTTTCAAGGCTGCTGGGTTTTAAGTTACTTGATCTCTTCTCCTCTGTTCAGTTTTCTCACCAGTTCAATCAGATCGAGTTCTGAACCTTCGGCGAAGGAGGTGTGTTTCCATACAATCTCGCCCTTGCCGTCCAGTAAAAATGTTTGCGGGATCGGGCCTACATTGAGGGCACGCTTAAAGTCGCCGTTCTGATCGAGCAACACGGCATAATCCCATCCTTTGCCATTTACCAGCGGGGCTACCAGGCTTGATGAGCGGGAATCGTCAACCGAAACAGCATACAACTTGACGCCGGTTTCGGTTACCCAATCGTCATAAACATCGGCGATGGCAGTGAGCTCCTTAATACAAGGCTTGCACCAGGTTGCCCAGAAACTGATGATTATCGGTTTTCCATTGTTGGTAATACTGTCTGAAACAAACGGCAGCCCGTTAACAGTTTTGAGTTTTACCGAGGGCAGTTTTTTGTATGTAAAAACATTGTCCTGTGCAAAGGTAAAAGCGGAAAACAGGACCAGCATTAAAAAGAGGCTAAACGTTCTCATCATGGTGATTGTTAATTTTCCGGCAAAGTTAAAGATTTATGTTTATTTACGTGTTCATGAGGCGGCAAATCGGCTCACAATGGAATTGGATTAAATTAATAACGGGCCGACCGGATGCAGGTCCTGGAAATGTCCACAGCAGGATCAGGAGATGTATACCTCCAATAGCTTTATTTCAGGGCCGGGAACGATGGCAACATCCCCGGTGGTGGCAGGAAGCAATAACACCTCACCGGCCGATATTGAAACCCCATCACTGTCGGCACGAATTTCGCCCCTTCCTTCAACACAAATATATATCACGAATGAGTCGAGGGAGCTGTAGTCCTTCTCAATGACCTCGCCGGCTTCGAGCAGGTTGGTAGTAAAGAAGGGACAATCCACCAGGGTGGCGGGCTTGTTTATGACATGCCGGTAATTTGTCCGGTAAGAATCCACCGGGCTGAAATCAATGGCTTCGAGGGCGAGGTCGGTATGCAGTTCGCGTGACTTTCCTTCATCGTCTACCCTGTCCCAGTCATAAATCCGGTAGGTAGTGTCGGATGTTTGCTGTATTTCGGCCAGCAGGATCCCGGGCCCCAGGGCATGTACCCTGCCGGATGGGATGAAAAAGACATCCCCCTTGCGCACTTTCTCATAATTCATCACCTCCCTGAGCCTCTTGCTATTCAGAAAATCGAGATAGGCGGAGGCATTCATCTGCCGGTTGAAACCGGAGATCAGCGCTGCATCGGGATCTGCATCCAGGATATACCACATTTCGGTTTTGCCATGCCCTATATTCCTCCGTGCTGCCAGCGCATCATCGGGGTGGACCTGGATGGAGAGGTAATCGTTGGCATCGATGAATTTTACCAGTATCGGAAATTCCCCGGGATATTTCTCGTAGACCTTCTCTCCAACCAATTCATCCATATATATTTCCAGGATTTCGTTCAGCTCATTGCCTTCAAGAAATCCATTGGCAATAACAGTTTGACAATCAGGGACACCCGACAGCATCCATGCTTCGCCGCAGTTAGGCAACGGGGAGAAGTCCAGGCCAAGGCTGGTTCTGATCTTTTGGCCACCCCAGATTTTATCTTTGAAAACTGGTTTAAACTTAAGAGGATATAACATGGGATGGGATTTGCGATTTACGATTTACGATTTAGGATTTACGATCTAGGATTTGGGATTTTCTGCTTATATTTGAATCCCGGTTCAATTACAAAAGTAAGAAATTCCGCCATTCTGATGAATACGCTCAATGAATTCCTGCCTGAGTTGATAACGCTTCGCAAAGAGCTGCATCACAGTCCGGAGCTTTCGGGAAAAGAATTTAAGACGGCGCGGCTGATCCTCCAGTTCTGCGCGCGGTTTGAACCATCACGGATTATCGAAAAAATTGGCAAAACAGGGCTGGCGTTGATCTTCGACAGCGGAAAACCAGGCAACACATTGTTATTCAGGGCCGACATGGATGCCCTGCCTATCGAGGAAGACATCGAACTGCCCTATACATCGCCCAAGAAATCATTGTCCCATAAATGCGGCCATGATGGACATATGACAATTTTATCCGGGCTTGCCTTTTTGCTGCACCTCCATCCCATCCGTAAAGGCCGGGTCATCCTGCTTTTTCAACCGGCGGAGGAGGTAGGAAAAGGGGCGCTCGCCGTATTGCATGATCCCAAATTCCGTGAAATCAACCCCGACTATGTATTTGCACTGCATAACCTTCCCGGGTTCCCGAGAAATTCAATCCTGGTGCGTGAAGGGACTTTCAGCATGGCTTCAGAAGGGCTCCTCGTTCATCTAAAGGGGCATGCGTCGCATGCGGCTTACCCCGAGCAGGGTATCAGTCCGCTGCCTGCAGTCATGGAACTGCTGGATAAGCTACCAAAGAAGGCCGGTCAAAAAAGGACCAATGGTAATTTCAACCAATTGTCGATAACCTACGTCAAGATTGGCCGTTTTGGATTCGGGACCGTCCCGGGAGTGGCCGAAATCGCCCTGACGCTTCGGGCAACGGAGTCGTATGAACTTGAGCGACTGCATGCCGATGTGAGCAAAACGGTGGCTAAAATTGCCACACAGTATTACCTGGAGGAGACATTCAAGCGTTATGAACCCTTCCATGCCACCGTAAATGACACCACTGCAGTGAATGCGATCAGGAAAGTTGCCACGCGCCATGGGTTCCCGCTCGTTGAACTGACCCAGCCCTTCAGGTGGTCCGAGGACTTCGGGCAATTCACCTCTCATTACCGGGGAGCCATGTTCGGGGTTGGTGCAGGGGAAAATCAGTCTGACCTGAAGACCTGGTAGTATGATTTTCCGGATGAAATCCTGGGGAAAGGTATCAGAATGTTTTACGGTATAACTCAGGATGTGTTAAATGATTAAAACCCTATGCGTTTTTTGTGGTTCCAGTATGGGCAAAAAGCAGGCATATGCCGGCAGCGCCCGGCACCTCGGTGAATACCTCATCGGGAAAAAAATATCGCTTGTTTATGGCGGCGCCAACGTCGGCCTGATGCGTATTTTAGCCGACACGATGCTGGCCGCGGGAGGCAAGGTGATCGGGGTAATGCCGCAATCGCTGGTCGAACGCGAAGTGGCCCATGCCGGTCTCACCGAAATGCACATTGTTGATGGCATGCAGGAACGCAAGGCCCTGATGGCTGATCTTTCTGATGCTTTCATTGCCCTTCCCGGGGCTTATGGCACCCTGGATGAGCT
>CAZPWZ010000159.1:0-5966 GCA_964590675.1 uncultured Draconibacterium sp. | reverse complement strand
CCAGATTTCACTACCTGCACAGCGCTTCATTGCTGTGGCGGTAAACGATACAGCGGATATCACCCCGGGCATCCCGGTTACGTTAAACCTTCTAGCCAATGACACCATCATCCCCGGAGATTCCATCAGATTCATTATCGGACATGGACCTGGTCCGGAATACCTGAAGAATAAGACCAATCCTGACAGAACGGTCACATTTGTTCTCGACCGCTGGGGTTATTCAGGAATAATCACAGAAGTATACGGAATTAAAGACGTAACCCTGGGTACAGTTTCAACAGGGGCGAGGATTTACTTCAGGGTGCATGACAACAGCTTCGCCTATCTTGATATGAACAACATAGTGGCACGGATCAGCGCCTCCGGTTTGCATTTCAACTTCGACAGTGCACAATTTGAGGTACCGAAAGGGAGCGGCAAAACCTCCATTTATTCCAATGCCCTGTGGATTGGTGGTTTGGATGGTGATTCACTGCTTCACCTCGCCGGCGAGACCTACCAGAAGGGGACTTCGTCTGATCCCTGGACCAGACATGATTATTGGGCGGGTCCGGTTTCCGATAGCACCGGCTATAACATTTATCAGGACAGCCTTTGGAACCGGGTGTGGAAAATCAGCCGCGAAGAGATCAACTTCCACCGCAACCATTTCTGGGAACCAGGCTATCATCCACCAATAAATATCCTTGAATGGCCCGCCCATGGCGACACCAGTCTTGGTCAGGCATTTCGCCTGGCCCCTTTCTCCGACCGCAATACAAACGGGTTGTATGAACCACTGGACGGCGATTACCCGGAAATCCGGGGAGATCAGGCTTTGTTTTTCCTTTTCAACGATGATCGTGGTGAACACAGAGAGACGGGTGGGAACAAATTGAAGGTGGAAATCCATGGACTGGCCTATGCATTCGACCGGCCATTGGATACGGCATTTAAAAACACGGTGTTTCTGCACTATAAGATCATCAACCGGTCGCCCGCAACCTACAATGAAACCTACATCGGAGTATTCACGGATATTGATCTTGGTTTTGCTGACGATGATCACATCGGATGTGACGTTGAGCGCGGATTATATTATAATTACAACGGTAAACCGGTTGATGGTACCGGGCAACCCTGGACTTATGGTGAAAATCCACCCGTGCAGGGGGTTGTCGTTCTGTCAGGAGCTGAAATGGATGCGGATGGGTACGATAATCCATCCTATCGCGGTTCCTCTCTTTTAGGACCATCCTTTCATGGAAATTGCGATTTGGTTGAACTGAACGGCCAGACCATCACCATGAAGTATGGCCCGGGCGAAATTTATGAAGCGCCATTTCTGGTGAGAGCAGATGCAGTAAACGGGGTGAATTTCGGGGATGGAATTACCGACAATGAACGACTGGGGATGGGCCGGTTCATCATGTGTTACTCAGGGGTGGCGGGGTATGGGTATCCATATCCGCACTATGCCCCGCAATATTACCAATGCATGCAAGGATACTGGGTTGATAAGAGCCACATGATCTATGGTGGGAACGGTCATTATAACAGCGGAGGGTATGGTCCTGCATGCAACTTTATCTTCCCCGGGTCAAGCGATACATGCAAAATGGGCACATCAGGGCAGGTTCCTTTCGGACCCACGGATTGGACTGAAAAAACGGCCCTTAATATCCCCCAGGACAGGCGTGGCGTAGCCACTACAGGCCCTTTCACCTTTAAACCGGGAGAGACGAAAGAGCTCGACCTTGCTTTTGCCTGGGCCCGGGGCGACAACCCCCTCGATTCAGCAGCATCCCTTGATAAATTGAGGACTGTGGTTGATACCCTGCGCCGCTGTTTCATCGAAAACCGGACGCCGGGTGGCGGACCATTTTATGGCATCGGCAATATTCCATCCGAACCAGAAAACCAGGTTAAAGTTTATCCGAATCCCGCAAGGGACATCTTGCATATTGAACTGTCCCGCTCTGATAACGGCGGAATGAATGTAAGTCTGCTGACCATCCAGGCCAGGCAAGTTACTGCTATGATTAACTTTCCTGGATCAGTGGGAAAAATTGATATCTCCTCCCTCCCTCCCGGCTTGTATCTGCTTAAAATACAATCAGGTAACACCGTAATAGTAAAAAAAATAGAGGTTTATAGGTGAATCCACTCCGAAAATGTTCGGCTATCGGAGGCGAAAAGTGAAACGTGAAACGTAAAATCGGGACACGGGACACGGGACGAAAAAATCGTAAATCGTAAATCGTAAATCGTAATTTTATTTCAGCCCCCTGGTCTCCAGCAGCGCATCTATCGTTGGTTCATGGCCGCGGAAATCGATATACATTTCCATGGCATCCTTTGCCCCACCCTTTTCGAGGATATTCTTCCTGAATTTTGTGGCTGTGGTTTTATCGAATATGTTCCCGGTCTCCTTGAAGGCCTGGAAAGCATCTGCGTCAAGCACTTCAGCCCAGAGGTAGCTGTAATAACCCGCCGTATAACCGCCTGTCATGGTATGCTGAAAATAGGTGGAACGGTAGCGTGGCGGAATCTGGGGGATCAGCCCGATGCGGTCCATCGAAGTCGCTTCAAACTTCAATACCTCGAGACCCTTCAAATCCCTGGTGGTATGATAGTCCATATCGAGGATGCATGCTGCAACATATTCCGTGGTCTTAAAACCCTGTCCGTATTTACCGCTTTTTACGATTTTATCAACGAGATCCTGCGGAATGACCTTTCCCGTGATGTAATGTTTGGCATACACCTTCAGCACTTCAGGTTCAAAGGCCCAGTGCTCCATGATCTGGGAAGGCAGTTCAACAAAATCGCGCGGAACGCCCGAAATTCCATCATATTTCACATCCTTCAGCAAACCATGCAAGGCATGACCAAACTCGTGAAAGAAGGTTTCAGCCTCATCCGGGGTGAGCAAAGCAGGTTTATTGCTGGTGGGTCCCGAAAAATTACACACAATGGTCGATACCGGTGCAACACGTTTGCCATCCCGGTAAGTCTGGGGCCGGTAACTGCCGCACCATGCACCGCCGCGCTTGCTTGCACGCGGGTGAAAATCAAGATAAAGCACACCAAGATGACTGCCATCGGCATCCTTGCATTCATAGAGCTTCACGTCCGGAAAATATTTGGGAGCATCCTTCACTTCGGTAAAGGTGATGCCATAGAGCTTATTGGCGACATAAAAGATCCCGTCGCGCACATTTTCAAGCTTGAAATAGGGCTTCAGGGTTTCCTCGTCCAGGTCGAAGCGCTGCTTCATCACCTTTTCATTGTAGTAGCGCCAGTCCCAAGCCTCGAGTTGAAAGGGCGTACCTTCCTTTTCAATATATTGCTGCATTCCGGCACCCTCCTCTTTGGCTTTTGCAAGCGCCGGTGTCCAGACCTGTTCAAGCAACTTGTACACGTTCGCTGGTTTTTTAGCCATCCGGTCATCCAGGGCAAAATCGGCCCATGTTTCAAAACCCATCAGGTTTGCCTTTTCCAGCCTGAGCGGGATCAGCTTTTCAATAATGGCTTTGTTGTCCTTTTCGTTGTTATTATTACCACGGCTGATGTATGCGTTGAAAATCCTTTCACGTAACATCCGGCGTTCGGAAAACTGCAAAAAGGGCATGACACTCGGATTCTGAAGGGTGAAGACCCATTTACCCCTGGTCGTAGAATCGGCATTCCCGGTTTCAGCAGCAGCTGCAATAGCACCCTGCGGCAAGCCGGCCAGATCCTTCGGATGGTCGATGACCAGCTTGAATGCATTGGTCTCGGATAAAAGGTTTTGACCAAAGGTAAGTTGCAAAAGGCTGATCTGTTTGTTCAGATCCCGCAGCCGTTCCTGCTGTTCCGGTTCCAGGTTGGCCCCGCCACGTACAAATCCCTTGTAGGTCTCCTCCAGGAGCCGAAGCTGGTCGGAATTGAAATTCAGCTTATCCTTCTGTTCATGAAGCACCTTGATTTTTTTGAATAACAACGGATTAAGGTTGATATCATCGGAATGCTTCGTCATCAAGGGCGATAACTGCCTTGCAATCTCCTGCATCTCCTTGTTGGTGTTGGCGCCGTTCAATCCATAGAAAACAGCGCTCACCTTCCTGAGCAATTCGCCGCTCTGATCGAAAGGAAGCAGGGTATTATTAAAGGTAGGAGCATCCCGGTTTTCAACAATGGCAGCAATTTCATCCTGCTGTTGCTTCATACCCTCCATGAAAGCCGGCATGTAATGTTCATTTTTAATCTGTTCAAACGGAGGAACCTGGAAAGGGGTTTTCCAGATTTCGAAAAATGGGTTCGTGTTCTGGGCGGTCAGCGATCCGATTGCACTGGTCATAATGGCTAAGATCAGGATGATTCTTTTCATGATAATAATGTTGTGTAGTTTTGAGCAAAGATACCAAAACAAGTGAATATTTTTCAATCCCGCCAATTCAGTCTCTGCGCATCCTCCTCCAAACCCGTGAGGCTTAAAGGGCAATTGATACCCCCTCTTCTGCCGCATAGGTCTCCTGGAAAACTGTCCTGGCTTCGGCAAGCAAAGGTGTAACATCCTCGTACCGGGCAGAAAAATGTCCGATGAGCAGTTTCTTCACCTGTGCCTTGCTGGCAATGGTGGCGGCTTCGATGGCCGTTGCATGAAGCTTGTCTGCAGCAACAGCTGCCATATCCTGCATGAAGGTGGCCTCGTGATAAAGCAGGCTGACCCCGCTGATGAACGGGACGATCTGCTCCGAATACCCGGTGTCGCTGCAATAGGCATACGACCTGGCCACAGGAACCTTGCGCGGCGGGTTTTTCTCACGGAACACGAAACCGCAGGTGGGAATGCTGTGGCTGAGGGGGAAACTGTGCACGGACATCCTTTCTTCTTCCAGGATCAGATCATACTGGTCCATCCGCAGGGGATGAAAAACCAGGGGATAAACCAGCCTGGTCTGTGAAACGGCCATTTGAAGGTCTATGATTTCGCTGAGTTCCGCCGGTGCGTGCAGATGCAGTTCATCCCTGCGGCCGAGCAGGTGCATTGAATTCAGCAGCCCGATGAGTCCGAAAAAATGGTCGCCATGCAGGTGGCTGATGAAGATGTGCCTGATCCGCTGGAACGAAATATGATATTTCCGTAACTGGAACTGGGTGCCCTCACCGCAGTCGATTAAAAAGAAGCGCTCATTTGCATTGAGCAAATGAGCGCTTAGGTTTCTGTTGTTAGCCGGGATAGCTGCATTGCTGCCCAGCACCGTCAACGAGAAGGTCATGATGGATTATTCAGCCTTCGGTTCTTCGTTTTCCGGCTCAACATCGAGGTTCAGCTCTTCCTGCACCGGTGCCTTGGCATCGCGGGCGAGGTTTTCAGCCTTTACCATATCGGCCTTCAGGTTGGCGAGGGCGTCGATATCGCCAAGGGTCGTCTTCTCAAGGTTATCCTTGAGTTTCTTGACTGCCTTTTTGGTATCGCTTTCCTTTTTCTGACCCGATTTGGCCTCCTTGTTCTTCTCGGCATACTGGTTATCCTGGTGGATCTTGCTGTGCGAGAGAATGATCTTCTTGTTCTCCTTGGAGAATTCGATCACCTTGAAGTCCAATGCTTCCTCTTCCTTAGCCTGGGTGTTATCTTCCTTGCCAAGGTGACGGAGCGGTGCAAACCCCTCAACGCCGTATGGCAGGGCAACGATGGCGCCCTTGTCGCTCAGGCTTACAATGGTTCCAACGTGAACCGATCCCACTGCAAATACATTCTCGAACACATCCCATGGATTTTCTTCGAGTTGCTTGTGACCGAGGCTGAGACGACGATTGTCTACATCCACATCAAGTACCATCACTTCAATGTTTTCACCGATCTTGGTGAATTCGGCAGGATGCTTGATCTTTTTCGACCAGCTCAGGTCGGAGATGTGAATGAGCCCGTCAACACCCTCTTCCAGTTCCACGAAAATACCGAAATTGGTAAAGTTGCGTACCGTTGCGTTGTGTTT
>CAZPWZ010000158.1:0-5966 GCA_964590675.1 uncultured Draconibacterium sp. | reverse complement strand
CCTTTATCATTGAAGAGCTGACCGATCTGGTGAAAGAGGCGGTCATGCTCGAGTTTGAGCGGATTTCAGAACGGGGCGGCGTGCTGGGTGCGATGGAGACCATGTACCAGCGCAGCCGAATCCAGGAAGAGAGCCTCTATTACGAAACATTGAAGCATACCGGCAAACTCCCCATCATCGGGGTCAATACATTTCTTTCCAGCAAAGGCTCACCCACGGTGCTTCCCGGTGAGGTGATCAGGGCGACTGAGGAGGAAAAAAAGTACCAGATCACCATGCTTGAGAATTTGCAAAGGACGAATGCAACTAAATCGGCAGTGATGATCGAAAACCTGAAGCGTGCGGCAATAAAAAATAGTAATATCTTTGAAAGCCTGATGGAGGCGGCCAAGTATTGTTCCATCGGGCAGATCACTGAAGCCCTGTTCGAAGTTGGAGGACAGTACCGCCGTAACATGTAAAACACTAAAAATCAAACTTATGACCCCGTTTAATATTTTGGTTGTCAATCCCAAGGATTGGCTCACTCAAATTGCAATATACCAGAATCACAAGCTCCTTTACATGATCAGCCGGAAGCATTCGGCCGATGAACTGTCGCCGTTTAAAACCATCTACGACCAGGTGCAGTTTCGCAAGGAAAGCATCATACGGGAGATAAGGAATAATGAATTCAGCTTCGATGAGCTCAAAATTGTGATTTCCCGGGGAGGGTTGATAAAGCCGGTAAAGTCGGGGGTTTATGAAGTAAACGATCTTTTAAAGAAGGATCTCCTGTACAGCCCGGTTGGCGAGGACATCATCAATATCGCAGGATTACTGGCCGATGCCATCGCGGCTGAGGTTCCCGGGGCCAGGGCGATGATTGCCGATCCCACGGTTGTTGATGAGTTTCATGACCTGGCAAGAATCACCGGTTCACCTGAGATCACGCGGAAATCCATATTTCATGCACTGAATCAGAAGGCGGTGGCAAAAATGCATGCAGAAACCCACAAGAAGAAATATGAGGAGTTAAACCGCATCGTTGCACATACCGGAAACGGGACCACTGTTGGTGCACATCACCGGGGCCGGGTGATCGACGTGAACCAGGGATTTGAAGGAGACGGGCCCTTCTCAATGGTCCGCAGCGGTTCATTGCCAATGGGGGATGTCGTAAAGATGTGTTTCAGCGGTACAAAAACCCTTGATGAGATGTTGTGCCTGCTCACCCATTGCGCGGGGGTGAATGCCCATCTTGGGACCAGGGATATCAACGAGATTGAAAGCAGGATCAACATCGGCGATACGCATGCCAAACTGATCATGGAGGCCATGGCATACCAGGTTTCAAAATCGATCGGAGAGATGTTGGCCGTGCTCAAGGGCGATGTGGATGCCATCCTCATTACCGGCGACATTGCACACAGCCAGTTCGTGGTGCGAAACATCATCGACCATGTTGAAAAGTTTGCACCGATCTTCCTTTATGCCGGCGACAATGAACTCCAGGCCATGGCAGGCAATGCGCTGCGTGTGCTGAAGGGGGAGATGGAGGTGCAGGAATACGTTTAAAGCCAAGTAGCCCATGAAGCTTTTTCCTATAAACACCGGCAATCTGAAACTCGATGGCGGCGCCATGTTTGGCGTTGTTCCAAAGGTTATCTGGAGCAAATCCTATCCCTGCGATGAAAACAACCTCTGCAACTGGGCCATGCGCTGTTTGCTAATCGTCGACGGAAACCGCAAAATATTGATCGACTGCGGGATCGGAAACAAACAGTCTGAGAAGTTTTTTTCGAATTATTACCTTAATGGGGAGGATACCCTTGAAAAATCACTGGCCACATATGGGTATACGGTAGATGACATCACTGATGTGATTTTAACCCATCTTCATTTCGACCATGCCGGTGGCGCCGTCAGGTGGAATGCAGACAAGACCGGTTACGAGGTCACCTTTAAAAATGCAACTTACAGGACGAGCCGGCAGCAGTGGGAATGGGCGACCAGCCCGAACAACCGGGAAAAGGCATCCTTCCTGAAGGAAAATATATTGCCGATCAGTGAACAAGGGAGACTGGAGCTGTTCGAAGGGGACTGCGAACTCTTCCCCGATGTTTCAGTGCGCATTTTCAATGGCCATACCAATGGGCAGGTGATCCCATTTATCAAATACAAAGGCAAAACGATTGTTTACATGGCCGACCTTCTTCCTTCGGTGGCCCATATTCCCTTACCCTGGGTAATGAGTTATGACACCCGTCCACTCATCACATTGGAGGAGAAGAAACCATTCATGGCCGAAGCGGCTGAAAACGGCTATATCCTGTTCTTTGAACATGACATTCAAAATGAGTGTTGCACCGTCATGGAAACTGAAAAAGGGGTAAAGTTGAAGGAGGTTTTTGGACTGGCAGAGGTTATCTGAACCAATTTCAGCCAATGTAATCCTTGCAGTGTGTAAGAAGGCCGGGCTTCACCGCTTTTATTTAAGCTTTTTACCCACCTCGCGCAGCATGACCTCCGTCATTTTAGGCAGGTCGTATTCGTAATGCAGTCCCCAGTCTTTTTTGGCAACATCATCGTTGATGCAAGCCGGCCATGAATCGGCAATGGCCTGCCGGAAATCGGGGTTGTAGGTAATCTCAAATTCCGGGATGTGTTTTTTGATCTCATTCGCGAGTACTGCAGGGGTGAAGCAGATACCGGCCACATTGTAGCTTGACCGTAACGAAAGCTTCGAAGCATCGGCCTCCATGACATCGATGGTGGCATGAATGGCATCGGGCATGAACATCATTGGCAGTGCGGATTCAGGACCGAGGAAACACTCGTATTTCTTTATTTTGATGGCCTAATAGAAAATTTCGACGGCATAATCGGTGGTTCCGCCGCCGGCTTCCGTTTTGTAACTGATCAGTCCAGGGTAACGCAGACTGCGCGTATCCACACCATATTTGTTAAAATAATACTCGATCCAGCGTTCACCGGCCAGCTTGCTGATACCGTAAACCGTATTGGGTTCCATGATGGTGTACTGCGGTGTGTCCATGCGTGGGGTTGTAGGGCCGAATACCGCGATGGAGGAAGGCCAGAATATCTTCTGAATTTTCAGCTCCCTCGCCAGTTCCAGCACATTCATCAGGCTGCGCATGTTGATATCCCACGATGCCAGCGGACGTTTTTCGGCATTCCCTGAGAGGATGGCTGCCAGGTGATATACCTGGGTTATTTTTTCATGTTCCAGGATGAGTTGAAGTTTGGATGCATCGAGTACGTCCAGAATCTCAAACGGACCGGTGCCGGCCACTTCGGGTGGGGCAGGACGGATATCCGTAGCAATTACTTTTGAATCTCCATAGATTTTTCGCAGTTCAAGTGTGAGTTCCGAACCGATCTGTCCGGAGCATCCGATGACAAGTATTTTTTCCATCAATCTATTGTTAAAAATTTAACGCAAAAGTAGGAAGAATTATCTTCAAAATTCAAAGGTCAAACTGCAAAATTCAAAATCATGGTGAAGCACGCCAATGCCGGAATTGCATGGTTCTGATGTCCAATATTTGAGGATGATTAAAAGCTGCCGGGCGAGAATGGCATTGACATCAAGGTTGGTTCCCCGATTAATCAAAAATAACTTTTCCCCTGGAAATTATACCGCGGCCTTCTTCCAGTGAAAATAAATAGATGCCGTTGGGAAATCCCTCGCGGCTGAGAATGAATTGGTCCGAATGGATGCTCCCGATACGTTTGACCAATCGCCCTGTAACATCGAACAGAGAAAATGTTCCATCAGACAGTGATGAACCCATGTTTAACTTAACGATTGACCGATCATGCACAGGGCAGGGAAAGATGGTCACCCGGGCAGCTTTGTTGCTGATGTTGGGCTCACCGGCCAACCCCTCGGCGATCTTCAGGACGGACATCACTGGCCCGTAATCGGTATCGATATTGTCATCGCCCAGGACCAGGTATCTTCCATCGGCGGAACATATAACATCACATCCGAATTCCCAGCAGGCCCAGGAGGATGAATCCATGGTAAGATTCGTTCCGTACGAGACATCCCATATTTTATTTCCGCTAAAATCGGTTTTCATCAGGTAAATATCCGACGCGAGCCATTGTGGTAATGCGGGATCGTGGATATCCTTTTCGCCGGTAACCAGGAACTCATTTTGCTGGTTCACCGCAACTGCCTGCGGCAGCAGACTTGTGCCGGGGGCAACGGGATAAATCTTCCGCCAGAGTTCGTTCCCGTTTTCGTCGGTTTTTATCAGCATCGGATGATAACAGGTGTCGGTATAACGACCAAGCATCAAACGGTATCCAGGACCGGCAATGGCGTCCATCAGATTGACATACGACGCCGTGTCGTTAAAGGTCCTGAGCAGTGTCATCTGGCCACTTGCATTTAACCGGAGGAACAACATCACATCCTTTCCGGTTGAAGGGATCCTCATTTCACCGAAACAGTCGTAATTTCCGTCAGAAGTGGGAATGATCCGGTTAAAGAGACTATAAGTGCCTATGGACTGACTGAGTTTAAACTCCCATTCCTTTCCAAATGCCTGATTGAGTTTAATGACATAGGCTTCCGAAGCACCCCATGGGATGAATGTTTCGCCGGCGACCACAAATCCATCACCACACCTTGCGCTGCCATGCGGAACGGTGTAGATGTAATTAGGATAACCGTTTGCGTAGGTAGTGTCGAAAAGATGCTGCCCGTCGGCATCCAGCAGGATAAGATGAACAACCCTGGCGCCGAACATGCTTCCCTCCTTTTCTCCGATCAGCAGGATGTTCCCGTTATCAAGAATCTGGAAAGAGGTCAGATCGATAAAGACATTATTGCTAAAAATGGTGTCGGGCCTGATGTACCGTGTCCAAAGGATGTTCCCCTCCGGATCAAGCTTTTTCAAGTCGTGGTAACCTTCGCTTGCATTTACGCCAGAAGTGTCGATGGAATATGAATTCGCCAGAATGAGCATTGACCCATCGGCCAGTTCCGAAATCTGCCGCGGGAGGGCCCTCATGTAAACAAAGCAGGGAGGAAGGATGTTGATACCCTCAAACTTCCTTTCAAAAACCACCTGCTGGGCGGTTGCAGGGATGTAAAAGCCGGCTAGGTATAAAAGCAGAACCAATCGAATGATTATTGTCATAGATCATGATTATTCAAGACAAACAGACACAGGGAACCTCTGTTTCAACCAACATGATTCGCATGAACATGGTTCTCCGTGATGTTTTATTATGGAACCTGGTAACGAGATATAATGATCAGACACAATATTACAGAAAAAAGTTGCCGGAATAAAAGTGTTTGTCACCCGATCCTGAGGAAAAGAACACCGTGTGAAGGGATCTTGAAATCCATCGTATTACCCGTTTTTCCCAGCGATTTCTGACGCCAGAGATCGCGAATGGGCAAGCCTGGTGTCAGTCCTGTCTTTTCCATACTGAGGGAATAGGAGGCTGTCTGAGTCCCCAGGTTGAAAATACCGACCGCTTTCGTACCATCCGCCAGATCCTTGATCCAGACCTGGATGTCCCCTTCTTTTATCACCGGGGATGCTTGTTTGCCCAATGGATCCTGGTCGATGGCGATCACCTCGTCGTTGGTCAGCAGGTTCAGGGTAAAGTCGTCGAGCCGCTCCAGGTCACAGCCGATCAGCAGCGGAGCCGAAAGGAGGCACCATAAAGAGATGTGCGTATATTGTTCATCGGGTGTCAGCTTTGTCGGGTGAAGGTTCGGACCCCAGCCAACCCAGCCGACGATGAGCATGTCGGGATCGTTCCAGTTGCCTGGTTTAGCGTATTTTACATTCTCCACCTGGCTGAACCCGATTTCCCTGAGGCTTTCCCAGGTGTCGGTGATGTCGCCGGTTGTCCGCCAGAGATTGCCGCCCACTTCGTCACCCCATTCCCACACTTTGCTCATGCCATACTGACAGAGGCTGTAAACAATATCG
>CAZPWZ010000157.1:0-5977 GCA_964590675.1 uncultured Draconibacterium sp. | reverse complement strand
GCCATTTTAAAATCGATCTGAACATCAGAGGCAGAGACCTCAAAGCAAAAAGCATTGATTCCGTCGTTGAACGGGCTCACTAAAAGGATGAAGTTCTCCGCATTCAACTCATCGGCATCGCGAAGTCCCATCTGGGCCAGGATAATATCTGGCCGGGGATCATACATGGTGGCTGCTACATACAATCCGCTGTTGTCGTAAAGGAACCTGACTTCGGTTTCCAGTGAAGGCGATTTACCGTTATAGGGCACCCGTTGTACAAACCCGCGGGCAGGGGGTGCTGCCTGCCAAACAGATTCATCAAGGATCCCGTCAATTTTCAGGGACTGATCCGTGGAAACAGCAGTGATACGTTTTTTATCAGCCTGTGCCTGAAGCAACACCGGGAGGAATGCCATGCAGCAAAGAAGCAGGATTTTTTTCATGAATCAACTGATGTCCGGAGTTGTTATCGGTTACAAATTTCGCCTGGAAAATCTCTACAATACCCGGTTTATTTACCCAGCATTTGCTGGTAGATCGCAAAATTCTCGTCGTCAAAGCAAACAAAGATCACCTTTTCCGGGATCGTGTTTGCAACCAGGTAGTTTCGGACTTCCCTGATGGCAATTTCTGCAGCCAGTTCTTTGGGAAAATGATAAATCCCGGTGGAGATATTCGGAAAGGCAATGGTCTGGCAATCATGAACTGTTGCCTGGGCAAGGCTCTTACGATAACAGCTGGCAAGCAATTCAGCCTCGCTGCGGTCGCCAACGCCCCAGACGGGGCCAACGGTGTGAATCACAAATCGTGCAGGTAGCTTATATCCTTTGGTGATTTTGGCTTCGCCGGTTTCACAGCCACCCAGGAGCCGGCATACTTCGAGCAATCCTGGTCCGGCAGCGCGGTGAATGGCTCCGTCGACACCACCGCCTCCAAGCAGGGATGGATTGGCAGCATTGACAATAGCGTCGACTTTCAGTTTGGTAATGTCACCCTGGATCAGTTCAATTCTTATTTCCATGCTTCGAATAGTTTTAGGAATTCGGAATAAATAGAGTTATTTGTAGCTATGATTTGTTTGCCAAAGATATAATTTTCTGTGCCACGGAAATCGGTCACGGAGCCACCGGCGTTTTTTACCAGCAGGGCGCCTGCACATACATCCCATGGGCTCAGTCCATATTCATAAAAGCCATCATATCGGCCGCATGCCGTGTAGGCCAGGTCTGCGGCGGCAGAACCAAGCCTGCGGGCGCCGCGGCTGTTCTGCAGCAGATGTTTGAAAATAGCCAGGTAATCATCCAGCCGGCTGTAATCATAATAGGGAAAACCGGTTGCAAACAGCGATTCGTTGATGGCGGGCGTGGCCGACACCCTGATGGTCTCCCCGTTAAGAAATGAAGGCGCCGATTTCCATGTGTAGAAACATTCGTTCAGGTTGGGTTCATGGATAATTCCCAGGATGGTCTCGTTTTGGTGGATCAATCCTATGCTGATGCAATAAAGCGGAACCCCGTGGATAAAGTTGGTGGTACCATCGAGGGGGTCGATCACCCAGGTGTATTCCCCGGGCCTGAGTGCATTATTTTCTTCTGCGATAAAACCGCTGCCCGGTAAAATGGCTGAAAGCCTTTCAACGATGCGGCGTTCCGACTCCTTGTCTACATAGGTCACGTAATTGTGCAATCCCTTCGACTGGATATCTGAGGTTTTAAGTTTAGTGATCTCCTGTTTCAGAAAGTCCCCGGATTCCCGGGCCAGTTCGCATACCTGATAAGTCAGTTGTTCCAGGTTCATTTCCTATACTTTTCAAGGCACAAAGTAACGGCATATTCACGAGGAATAGAAATATTATGGTGTCTTTCAATCAATAACTTCAACAGAATACCCATCCGCGGTCAGATTTTCGAGTTTCACCTTAACAACCCGGTTGACATAGGTCGGATTGTAAGGCATTTTTACCTTGATGTAGTTTTCCGAGAACCCATGCATGAACCCAAGTGAATTATCTGACTCAAAAAGAACATTGACCTCTCTCCCCTGGTTTTGAAGGTAAAATGCTTGTTTTTTCTCTTCCGACAGAACATGAAGGCGGCTGCTTCTCGCTTTTTTTTCCTTATCCGGGACGATTGGGGTCATTTTGGCGGCAAGGGTATTGTCCCGCTGTGAATAAGTAAACACATGCATGTAGGATATCTCGAGTTGTTCAAGGAATCTGCACGTATCCTCGAAATCCTCACTGGTCTCGCCCGGAAATCCGGTGATGACATCGGCGGCAATACAGGCGTGGGGCAGAAGAGAGCGTATTTTGACGATCCTGTCGGCATAAAGCTCCCTGTCATATTTCCGGTGCATGGCCTTTAATATCCTGTTACTTCCCGATTGCAGGGGGATATGAAAGTGAGGCATGAAATTTCGGGAAAATGCCACGAATTCAATAATATCATGGGTTAGCAGGTCGGGTTCAATGGATGAGATGCGCAGGCGGTTCATTCCTTCAAGTTGGTCGAGCGCCTGGATGAGTTGAAGGAAATTCTCGCCGTTCTGCCTGCCGAAATCTCCGATGTTCACTCCTGTAAGCACGATCTCCTTGATGCCATGTGTGAGGATCTCCCCTGCATTCTTTATAACATTCCCGATGGTGTCGCTTCTGCTCCTGCCTCTCGCCAAAGGGATGGTGCAGTAGGAACAATAATAGTCGCAACCATCCTGGATCTTTAAAAATGAACGTGTACGGTCACCGTACGAAAAGGAGGGCACAAATGTTTCCTTCCTCTTCTCACCGGCAGGGACAATCCCTCCATGATAATCGTGATCAGGCCTGTTCGAATCAACTGATGGCGCATCGCCGGTAATGGTTTCACTGGCCTGGATTTGAAGATGATCAAGCTTATCAAGCTCTTCCAGTAACCTGAACTTCCCGGAATGGCCCAATACCAGGTCAACCCCTTCCATCTGGCCCAGTTCACCCGGTTTCAGCTCAGAAAAACAGCCGATCACGGCGATCCTGGCAGCGGGATTGATCTTGTGGGCCTGGCGTATTGCAGCGCGGCATTTTTTCTCTGCCACCGCTGTCACCACACAGGTACTGATTACGTAAACATCGGCCGGATCATGGAAATCGGCAATTTTAAACCCATGATCCTGGAATTGCCTTGATAGTGAGGAGGCTTCGGCGAAATTGACTTTGCAGCCGAAATGGTGGAAAGCGATGGTTTTGGATTTCATGCTGCAAAATTACAAAGGATGACTGATATAAATATTAATATATTTGTATGTGCTTTTGTCTGCATGACAGGGTAGCAGGGATTTTAGTTTATCCAAAACAAAGAGATAAAAATGGTTCATATCAGGCATACAACCATGCCCGTCACAGGCATGTCGTGTTCAAACTGCGCGCTGAACATCGAACGGAATGTTAAAAAAATGCCAGGTATTGAGGAGGTGAATGTTGATCTTGCAGGTGAAAAACTTTCAGTTTCATTTGATCCGCTGAAACTTGGTGAAGCTGATATTATCGATTGTGTCAGACGGATTGGTTTTGGTATTGCAACCGGGAAAACAGATCTTCCGGTGACTGGTCTTCATGATCACGCAGATGCACTGGCTCTCGAAAAATTGCTGCTCAGGCAGGAAGGGATGCTATCCGCAAATGTGAGCTATGCAACCGAAAGGGTTACACTGGAATATATCCCCGGAATGACCAGCATCGCGGAAATTGCCGGGTTGATGCACAAGGCAGGTTATGATCCTGTGCAGGTTGGTGAAACCGAGGAACTTGAAGATGTCGAAGACAGGGTGCGGGCTTCCGCACTGAAGCAACAGAAAAAATTGCTGATCATTGGCTTGGTTTTTACAACGCCGTTGGTTGTTTTTAGCATGTCCCGCGATTTTGGCCTGCTGGGTTTTAAATATGATCAGTATGCCATGCTGTTGTTTGCCACTGTGGTGCAGTTTGTGGTCGGCTGGCAGTTTTATACCGGTGCGTTTAAGAGCCTGCGATCAGGTAGCGCCAATATGGATGTGCTGATCATGCTGGGTTCGTCAGTGGCATACTTCTCCAGCCTCCTTGTAACGATAGGCATTATTGACAGTCCCAACGTGTTTTTCGAAACAGGCGCTGCGATAATTACGCTTATCCGGCTTGGCAAATATCTCGAAGCCCGCGCAAAAGGACGTACGTCAGAGGCACTGAAAGCATTGATGGGATTGAAAGCAAGGACCGCCAGTGTAATCCGGGATGGCGCTGAAGTCGAGATTCCGATCGACCAGGTAGTGGTGGGCGATATTGTCGTTGTCAGGCCCGGCGAAAAGGTGCCGGTCGATGGCATCATTTGCGATGGCCGGTCCGCTTTCGAAGAATCAATGATTACCGGTGAATCAATGCCGGTGAGCAAAGGTCCTGGCGACGATGTAATCGGGGCTACGATCAACCGGGAGGGAATGATCAGGTTCGAAGCCACCCGGATCGGGAAACATACAGCGCTGGCCCAGATTGTAAAACAGGTACAGGAAGCGCAGGCCAGCAAAGCACCCATACAGAAACTCACCGATGAGATCGGAAAGTATTTCGTGCCCATAATCGTTGTATTGGCACTGATGACTTTTGCCGGATGGATCTTTGTAGCCCGCGGCGACTGGACTGATGCCATGATGAACGCCATCGCAGTACTGGTGATCGCCTGTCCGTGTGCGATCGGCCTGGCTACACCCACGGCCATTATGGTGGGTACTTCCAAAGGTGCTGAAAACGGGATTTTGTTTAAAAATAGTGAAACGCTCGAAAGGGCGGGCCGTGTCAATATTGTGGTGCTGGACAAGACTGGTACCATCACCAAAGGGGAACCGGAAATGACTGATATTGTTGCATCTGCATCAATGGGACGCGATGAGCTTTTGCGTTTGGCAGCAACCGCTGAACGGGGATCCGAACATCCCCTTGGCCGGGCTATCCTTAAGGCAGGGCAGGATCAGGGACTTATCCTTTCAGATCCCAGGCAATTCAAGGCTGTAAGCGGTTTTGGAGTAAGAGCAATCGTTGATGATAATACCGTGATCATCGGAAATCCGCGGTTGATGCAAAATGAACAAATAGACACTGCCTGGCTTAAACAGGACATAGGTCGGTTGCAGTCAGCTGGCAAAACGGTGATGATCGTTGCAGTAGGGAAAAAGCATGAGCCGGTGCTTGCAGCCGGGTTGATTGCTGTTGCCGATACCGTGAAACCTGGCTCAGTTGAGGCAATAGCCGACCTGCACAAATTAGGCCTTGAAGTGGTCATGGTGACGGGCGACAACAGGCTGGCCGCTGAAGCCATTGCAGCTGAAGTAGGCATTGACAGGGTTGTTGCAGAGGTTCTGCCTGGCGGAAAATCAGAAGCTGTCAAGGATCTCCAGAAAAATGCGTTAGATGGTTATCCACAGCGCATTGTTGCCATGGTTGGCGATGGAATTAATGATGCTCCGGCACTGGCTCAGGCCGATGTAGGCATCGCCATTGGCACTGGTGCCGATGTAGCAATGGCTGCCGCCTGGATCACCTTGATCAGCGGCGACCTGCGCGGGGTCGGCCGGGCCATCTCCCTCTCCCGCGGCACCCTGCAAACCATTTTTCCGAACCTGTGCTGGGCATTCTTCTATAACGTGGTGTTGATCCCCTTTGCCGCTGTGGGTCTGTTAATGCCCATGATCGCCGCCGGTGCTATGGCCTTCAGTTCCATCTTTGTGGTCACCAACAGCCTTCGGCTGCGCGGCTACCAGGTACACACCATCGGCGCCCCCAAGCCGCTTTGGCGGCAGCTGGTGGAGTTAACGCCTTACTTGGTGTTACCAGCCGGAGCACTGGGGCTGCTGATTGCCCTTTCCCTGGGCTGGGTGCAGTTGATTCGGGGCAATGAATACAACCCTTCCACCCGTAATTTAACCACCTTTCGCGCGTTTATTGACCAGAAAAATCCGGCCATTGCGCGCGTGCCTGAACCGTTTACCATTAATA
>CAZPWZ010000156.1:0-6026 GCA_964590675.1 uncultured Draconibacterium sp. | reverse complement strand
CCCGGGCTTTAAGGCAATGGTTGTGGCCGGTTCCCTGAAATGGGGCGAGTCGCCGGTGTAAAATTCATTCCACATGCCGGGTTTGGTAAAATCAGGAATGACATCCAGGTTAAGAACATCGAAGTTACCCAGGACGGTAACATCCATCGTTTCATGTGCAAGCCAGATCCGCTTGATGTTATTCCTCACATCCAGGGTAAACTGGCTGGTCGAAAAAACAGGTTGTGATTTTTTGAGGTCGATCAGGGCGGAAAATATGTTTTTCGTATACCTCCGGCGCCAGTCGCTGAGATAATCCCAGCGGATGGGCTTGGGTGCAAGCCGCGATTCGGATGTCCCGGTCGGGTAATTTATGGAATAATCGTAACCCAGTTCGCCAAACTGCCATATCATTTTCGGTCCCGGGATGGTGAAATAGAAGGTGGCTGCAAGTTCTACCCGCTTCAATGCGGTGGCGGTATCTTTTATTGAATAAAACGGAGGAGTGGCATTTCCCCAGGTTTCGTTTTTATACATCATCCGCTCTTCGTCGTGACTTTCCATATAGGCCACAACCGCCGGAACGTCCCATCCGCGCGCTTTATAGGAGCCCCAGGTAAGATCTGATTTGCCGGATGCAGTGTATCCCATGGCACCCTCCTGGTATGAACCGGTCATGTTTCCCCAAAGCAGCATGTTGTTGGCCGCAAGCTCCTTTTCTTCTGAATTGTCGGCGAAATGTTCCATGATGGCATATGCATCCGGATTGACCGAATGGATGATGTTGGTATAATTCTTCAGGATGCTGATCCTGTTGGCATCATATTGCCCCCATAGGGAAACGTTCTCGGGATAGGAATTAATCTGGGTGAATCCCTTCGAAAGATCAAACCGGTATCCGTCGATGCGGTATTCGGTCAGCCAATACCTGATAAGCCGTTCCATGTAAATCTTGGTATGCTGGCTTTGATGGTTGAAATCGTACCCGACATTATACGGATGTTTCGGAATCGGATTAAACCAGGGACTGTTGGAGGCAGGCCTGTTTGCGGTGGCATCCCAGTACAACCTGACCAGGGGTGACTGGCCGAAGTGATGGTTGCAGACAATATCGAAGATCACGGCGATTCCCCTGGCATGGGCCTCTTCAATGAACTTTTTCAGGCCATCCCTGGTTCCGTAGTACTTATCGACAGCAAATGAGAAATCAGGATTATAGCCCCAGCTGCTATTCCCTTCAAACTCCATGACCGGCATTAATTCAATGGCATTGATCCCAAGTTTTTTCAGGTAATCGAGCGTATCGATGAGTGACGGAAAATCATGTTTTACCGTGAAATCGCGGATGAGCAGCTCATAAATAACCAGGTCGGCAGGGGCCGGCGGTGAAAACGGTGCATTATTCCAGGGATATGGATCCTGGCCCGTTTGAAGGAACGTGGCGATGCCTTTTGCTTTCCCGGTGGGATAGGGTTTCAGCCCGGGATATGTTTCAGCGGAAATATATTTATCGTTGGGGTCACTGACTTTATCGGCATAGGGATCCCCTATATATAGAGTCCCATCAACCAGGTATTGAAAAATATATTCCTGTTTCGGCACCAGGTTGCTGATCTGCAGCCAGAAACGGGAACCATCAGGTGTCACTTTCATGTAGTAGGCCGAATCGATCTGCCAGTCGTTGAAGTCCCCGATAACAAACACATTGTCCTTGCCGAATGCGTAAAGGGAAAGTAATGCCGTTTGATTGTCAGGATAATTGATCCCGTCGATAGTCCCCGGCGGAAGCGCTGCCACAGCAGGAGCGGGGATGACCATATAGGATACCGAGTCGGCCACCGTACCGGAATTATTGATCGCGATGATCTTGATCCAATATTTCGCCCAGTTTGTCCCGAAGTTATTGGCCAAAATAGTATCTGTGATGGCCTGGCCTGCAACGGACTTGACAACGAGCCCATTTACCTGGATCTTCATGCTGTCGGCAAGCGGACTGATGGCCGAGATTGGAATGGGGTCATTCAATTTCAGGAAAAGCGATTTGCTTGCCGGCAGGACGATATTCACGCTGAATTCATCCGGGTAAATATCAACAAAGATGTCGCTTCCATCAGCGTTTCTGCCAACCTTAGTGCCATCGGCATTACGGAAAACAAATGCCATCTTTTCAATCTGTTCGGTTACCGGCACTACATAATACCCACGGACGGAGGGTTTAATTTTGAGCTGGTATTTATTGTTGCCAAGCGGTGTCATCATCGCTTTCGGCAGATTCTGCCCCCAGTTGGCAACTACATATTTCCAGTCGGTTGAGGAGGTGCTCAGGTTCGTAATCACCCCGGTATGGGCATAAATCGGGGGAGGCACATCTTTCAACTCCGCATTTCCCAGTGCCGCATCATAAATGATGGTGCATGAATCACTATCCGTCGGAAAGGATGGGCTTGTAATTATTACCTGCGACAAACCAGTGCTTGTCAAAATGGCAAAGAAGGCAAGCAGCAGCAGTTGAATATGGCCTTTTTTCATGATAGGGGTCTTAATGATATTGCCAAAGGTACAAAAAATAAACTGCCTTCTCATTGCTCCTGGACAAAGCATGAGGAAACTGGTTAAATCCGGATAAAAAAAAAGAGGCTGAACATATGCGTCCAGCCTCTTCCATTAAATGTTGACAGTTATTATTTAGCAACAATCGTGTAGGTCATACCTGTAATATCGATTGTTACCATGTAATCGCCTGCAGCATCCGGTACAGGAATACTTGCGGGATCAGGATCGCCTTCAGTTGCGCGGAAAACCAGTGGTCCGCCGGCGCTTGTTCCGGTTGCATCGGTTCCATACATTGGAGCCCATTGTCCCAGGGTGGTGATAAGCTTAATATATTTACCAGCGCCACCAAGCGTTGTTTTCAGTCCGTATACTCCACCAGCGCCGCCAGCCATCGGGATGGCAGCAGTGTTATCCCAGCCTGCAGCGCATCCATCGCCCAGCATGTAAAGGGCAGGTGCGATTGAGTAGGTCAGGTTATTGGTGTTGATGGTTACCACATATTTACCCTCGGTAGCAGGTGTTGGGATACTTGCAGGATCCGGATCACCTTCAGTTGCACGGTAAACCAGGTTTCCACCGGTACTTGTGCCTGCGGCATCAGTTCCGTACATGGGGGCCCATTGACCCAAGGTGGTGATGAATTTAATATATTTACTGGCTCCCAGGGTTGTTGTGAGATAGTAAATTCCATTACTGCCAACCATCGGCAGCGCCAGGGTGTTATCCCAGCCAGCAGAACAGCCGTCGCCGAGCATGTACATCTCAGGAGCAGCGCCTGCAGGATTTACTGTAAAGGTGTATTTTTCAGTTACGGCGTCAATTTTCAGAACCATGTCATAAATGCCATTTTCCAGGGGAACAAAGTTTCCGTCTCCGTTGGTGCCGAATTTATCAGCTGCCAAACCAGCCATGGTAACGTCATTGTAACCAATGCTCTTTTGGTTCCAATCCTGGCCTTCGCGGATTTTGAAAGAGCCGGCGGTTGTAACTTCTACCTGGTTATAAGTCCAGAAATAGGTTGTAATGTTTTCAACAACTGGTTTGTGCAACAAGATTGTCAAATCCCAGGTCTGCACTACGCCGCCTACGATCAAACCGTTGCCAACAAGACCCAGTTCAGTATTCGTGTAATCCTTGATTTCGAGATCACCTGTTTTAAGCATGGTTGCAGCATAAGGTGCACCCAAAGTCCAAACCATCTTGCCCGTATATTTTCCGGGAGTAGCGTTAGGAATGTTGGCACCACCCGGAGCAAGCGCTGCAACAGTACCACCGAAGTTCGTATTTACCCTTACACCTTTAGCGCCACCGCCTAAATCAACAACGGTGTCGAGGACAATTTTCCAGCCATCGGAATAACGGAATTTGAAATCGGCTTTGGTCATGACCATATCGTTAATTTCAAATGTCATAGAATTCAGGTCAAATCCTTTTGATGTAAACTGGGTGCTTCCGCCCCATCCACCGGGAGTAGCAGCGCCAATTACACCCCATACAACGGGGCAAATGACAACTTTTTTCAATTCCGTATCAATTACCACGTGGTATAACCCATCTGTTGGCACGGTGAAAACTGTTGCGCTTGCAACATATGAGCCTCTCCAGAAATCTACTTTAGGCTCATCTGTAATACGCTCGGCTTCAGGAACAACTTTAAAATCGGCGCCAGGGCCAAACGAAGTTTTTACACTTCCGGCAACCTGTGCAATGGAGAATCCGGGTGCGCCGCCTTTAATAGCAATGTAGAGTTCCAGCAGGCTTGCACGTGCACTCTGGTTGACTTCATTCGGTGTGGTTTTCATCATGCCTTTTGCATCGAAATCTGCCAGGGCTGTTGAACCACCTTTTACATAAAATCCATCCAGCACAATAACCGGATCGGGCGGGGTTTCATCGTCCTCTTTTTTACATGAGCTTACACCAAAGACAAGGGCAAATAATGCCACCATTGCCAATGCTGTTGAAATTTTCATCATCAGGTTTTTCATAATCGTTAAATTTAAATTAATTGATTAAACATACTACTTGGTCACTTATTTTAGCAATAAATTCGGATTTGCGTCAGTAGCCCATTTCGGGATCGGGAAGATCCTTCTTTCAGGTCCGTGGGCATCTCTTTTCCAGATTGCATTCTCAAATTTCCCGAACCTGATCAGATCCTGCCTGCGGTGCCCTTCACAGTACAATTCGCGTCCGCGCTCTTCCAGCAACTGATCCAGTGTGGTGCCAGTCCATGGATCAACACCTGCGCGCGTACGGATCGGATTGACCCAGTCATCTCCGTTTTCACCCAACCGGATCAACAATTCGGCTTTAATCAGGTAAAAATCAGTGATCCTGAATAACGGAAAATCATTGCTTAAATTTTCCTTGGCGCCCATTTTAATTTCATATTTTCCTACGCGTGCACCGGTTGTCCTGATCTGGGTAGGAGTGAAATTGGCTGCGTCCATATAAATATCGGGCAGATGCGGGTCGATATCCAGGGGCTGTTTTGTCTCCCCGTCAAGGATAACCGTTCCGTCACTGGCATATTGCGGTCCGAAAATGTGGTAGCCTTCCCTTCTTTTATCAGCTTGCTCATAGGTATCGAAGAAATCAGGAACTGCTGCAAAGCCATTCCAGGGGCCGACCGGCATATCAAAACGAAGGTTATGCTGATAATGCAGGGTACGCATATGGAGTCGGAATCCCTGGAAATTATCCTCATCGTAAGGTATGGAAAAAATGATCTCCCTTGATTTTTCGTTATTGGTCAGGAAAGGCGCCAGTAAGTTAGCCTCCAGGGCATAGGGTCCTGCAAGTACGCTGTCGCAATAATTGAGGGCCTCCTGCCAGCGTGCAACACCGGTATAGACCTCGGAATTCAGGTAAAGCTTTGTTAGCAGTGCAAATGCCATATTCCTGGTGGCCATGTATTTGAGGTCGGAACCAGAAAGGCTGGCGGTAGATGATTCAATCGTTCTGACAAGGCTGTCAAAGACCACGGCCCGGTCCACTTTATAGGGCAGTGCGGGAGCATTCTTGGCGCTGGTAAGATAGGGCACATCTCCATAATTGTCGATCAGCAGGTAGTAATAAAATGCCCGCAAAACCTCCACCTCTTTCATTTTTGCAACCAGGGCCGGGTTCTGCGGCAGTTCGCGCATCATGTCAAGTACCTGGTTACAGGTGGTTATTCCTGTCCAGAATGCGCTCCACATGCGGTTAACACCTTCGTCGTCGTTAGACCATTTATGGTAATACATGTTCACCCATTTCCCGCCGTCGTACCAGTCACTTCCACGTGTAGGTCCGCAGAGACCATCTCCGGAGATTTCCTGGGCAAGGAACCACCAGCCTTCATCATCGGCCATCGGCTTTAGTTTAGTATAAGCCTCTACGCTTAAGTTTGCTATCTGGTTGGCATTTTCGGGATAGAGTGAGCCAGGGATTTTATCATAGACTTGTTCATCAAGCTTTGTGCATGAGAAAAGTGCAATAAACAGGGTAAA
>CAZPWZ010000155.1:0-6109 GCA_964590675.1 uncultured Draconibacterium sp. | reverse complement strand
CCAGGTTGTTGTTTTCCCAATTCCTACAGCCAATTTCACCTATTCCAACAATGCCTCCTTCCCGAACGGCTACGCATGTGCCAACCAGGCGGTATATTTCACCGACCTTTCATTTTCCACCTCCGGTAATATCATTCAATGGGAATGGAATTTTGGTGATCCAGGATCGGGAAGTTTTAATACCTCTGTGCTTCAGAACCCTTCTCACGTTTTCAGCGGGTCCAACACAACTTACCAGGTTTCCTTAAAAGTGACCGATGACGTTAACAATTGTACACATATCCTGGTAAAGGACATCTTTGTAAATCCGCCGGTTCCGGTTAATTTTACCTTTACCGACAATACCTGCTTAAACCAGGTGGTCACCTTCAATGCCGACATGACTATCATGGATCCTTCATCAATTGCTACCTGGGATTGGGATTTCGGAGATGGAACACCTCATTCAGCCAATCCATCGAGTGCTTCTCATTTGTATCTTGCTGCAGGAACCTATAATGCGATACTTACGGTGACCGATATTCATGGCTGTTCAAACTCGATTACCAAAACAGTGCATGTCATGCCGCAACCCGTTTCCGGTTTTGTTTATGCATCACCCACCTGTGATGGATTACCGGTTCAGTTTACTGATCAGTCTTACATTCCTGCCGGATTCCCCGGATTTATCAATCAGTGGGTCTGGACATGGGGCGATGGCACATTCACAACAATTAACTCCCCTGTAAGCCCGAATGTGACCCATACATTCCCAACCGGGGTTTACACCTTCAATGTGACCCTTACCGTGACTTCAAGTTTTGGCTGCGAAACCAGCATTTCCCAAACGGTCAATATCATTCCTGCTCCGACGGCTGCGTTCGAAGTACTGCCGGGCACGCCAACTTGTGCAACGCAGGTTGTTCAGTTCAATGACTTGTCGCAAGCCAATGGCGGAGGAAATATAGTTTCCTGGTTGTGGAATTTCGGCGATCCCATCTCAGGTTCAAATAACACCTCAACAACCCCAAGCCCTTCGCACCTTTTCGCAACGGCCGGAACCTATTCGGTGACACTTACTATAACCAATGCCAACGGATGCAGCCATTCCTTGACGAGTGCCATTATCATTAACCAGCTTCCTGTTGCAAATTTCACGGCCACCGCTGCTTGTGCCGGATCAACTACGCTGTTTACCGATAGTTCCACTCCGAATGCAACCGCGATAACATCATACAGCTGGGCTTTCGGAGACGGAGGAACTTCCACGCTGCAATCTCCGCTTCATACTTATGCCACCTATGGTGTATACAATGCCACACTTACGATTGTCAATTCAAATGGCTGCATTCATACGGTTACGAAGCCTGTAACCGTTCATCCAAATCCAATTGCTGAATTTACATTCTCGGCTGCAAGTTGTATCGGAACCCCTGTGAACTTTACCGACCTGTCATTCATTCCTTCCGGATTCGCAGGATATATCAGCACGTGGGTATGGGATTTCGGTGACGGAACCACCCCGGTGACTATCAATTATCCGAATCCGCCGAACATTTCTTATACCTTTGCCGGGACGGCAGCAAGCCATGTTGTGCGGCTCACTGTGACAACAACCAATGGTTGCACTGGATATATTGAAAAGACAGTTAACAGCATACCTTCACCTATCGCAAATTATAGCTACTCCACCACAACATGTCTTGGTCAGTCTGTGCAGTTCACCGACCTGTCTCAGACCAATGGAGGCGGCAGCATACAACAATGGAGCTGGAATTTCGGCGATCCGCTGTCAGGCGCAAACAATACTTCGGGCCAGCAGAATCCGATCCATGCGTTTACAGCAGCAGGTACTTATAGTGTAACCCTTACCATCACCAGTACCAACGGCTGCCTCAACACCTACATGGGACCGATTACCATCAACCCACTACCCATTGCCAATTTTACCAATACGGAGGCCTGTGAAGGAAGCTCAACCCAGTTTACAGATACATCGCTTCCCAATGCGACAACGATTATCAGTTATGCCTGGAATTTTGGTGATGGAGGAACAAGTACACAGCCCTCGCCAACGCACACCTATTCGGCTTATGGCATTTTCAATGTGAGCCTAACGGTGGTTAATTCCAATGGTTGCATCCATAGTGTAACCAAACCTGTCATGGTGAACCCGAAACCCATCGCCGAATTTGCATTTTCTGCGGCAAATTGTGTAGGCTCGCCGGTTTCCTTCACCAATCAATCGTATGTCCCGACAGGATTTACATCATCTATCAACGTATGGGTTTGGGATTTTGGTGATGGATCAACCCCTGTTACCATCAACTTCCCGGGCAACCCGAATGTAACACATACCTTTGCAGGATCTGCAACCACGCACATCGTCAGGTTGACTGTTACCACTACGATCGGTTGTACCTCCTTCATCGATAAACTCGTTACCAGTGTTCCGGCCCCGATTGCCAATTTCTCCTTCTCAACAACAAACTGCGATAATCAACCGGTGTTGTTTACCGACTTGTCGCAAACAGCAGGCGGCGGAACCATACAAACCTGGAACTGGGACTTTGGCGATCCGGCATCTGGGGTGAATAATACCGCAACCACGCAGAATCCATCACACCAGTTCTCGGCGGCGGCTACCTTTAATGTCAGCCTGATCGTGAGCAACGGAAACGGCTGCAGGGATACCTTGATCCAGTCGCTGGTTGTAAATTCCAGGCCGGTAGCCGATTTTACTGCCGATACCGTTTGCCAGGGAAGTTTGACAACATTCAGCGATCAATCCGTGGCTGTGTCCGGATCTATTGTAAGTCGTTTATGGGACTTCGGCGATGGCCAGACATCCACCATAAATAACCCCACCCATCTTTATGGAACGGCTAATACCTACAATGTGAAGCTGACAGTGACCAATTCGATGGGATGTATAAAAGATACCACAAAACAGATCATTGTTCTGGGAAAACCTGTTGCTTCTTTTACTTATTCCACCCCGAATTGCGCAGGTGACTCGGTGCAATTCTCCGATCTTTCATCCACACCCCATGGATCAATCCAGGTTTGGGAGTGGGATTTCGGTGATGGGACACCTGTTGTGACTATCAACTTCCCGGTCAACCCGAATGTAAACCACGCATTTGTGAATGGCGGCAATTATAATGTGAAATTAACGATTACGACCTCCGATGGTTGCGAAGCTGAAAAGATCAGCCAGGTGCAGATAGGCTTCCATCCGCTGGCCAATTTCAGTTTTGAGACAAATTCCTGTGCGGAAACAGCAATTCAGTTCACCGACCTTTCACAGTTGAACGGAGGCCCTGCAATCACCGTATGGAGTTGGGATTTCGACGATCCGGCATCCGGCATCAATAATACATCCACAACACAAAATCCTCAGCATGCCTTCTCAGTAGGAGGGAGTTTTGAGGTACACCTGCAGGTGACCAACGCCAACGGCTGCATTGACAGTATTAATAAGACAGTTGCTGTTAATGATGTACCGCTTGCTGCCTTTGCCGCAGACACGGCCTGTCTGGCCAGCCCGACCCAGTTTACAGATGAATCAACAACGACTGCCGGCACCATCGTGGCCTGGGCCTGGAACTTCGGTGACCCCGCCAGTGGTTCCAATAACACTTCTACCTTGCAGAATCCCTCACATATTTATAATACACAGGGAACCTATAATGTCACCCTGCAGGTAACCAACTCTAACCAGTGTAATAAGGACACTATTGTTCAGATCATAGTGAATCCGAAACCCACGGCCATGTTCCAGTATTCCGCTTCATGTATCAACGATTCCACGCAATTTACCGACTTCTCGCTTGCTCCGGGTAGTCAGATCAAAGACTGGCTGTGGGATTTTGGGGATGGCATTGGTACCTCAACGATTCAGAATCCGAAATATTTGTATACAATCGCAGGAACCTATTCGGTGAAACTTATTGTGACAAACCTGATGAATTGCACCGATTCGGTAACTATTCAGGTTGTTGCCCGCGCTGTGCCCGTTGCACAATATGATTACGTTAATTTCTTCTGCCCGAAAGGCAAGGTCGACTTCCAGGATCTGTCGACTGCTACGGCAGCAGCCATAACAGACCGGTTGTGGATATTCCAGCCTGGTTACACTTCGACTATACCTAATCCAACCTATACCTTCCCTGCATACAATATGTCATACGCAGTAACCCTCATTGTTACCGATACATACGGATGCAAGGATACCATAGTGGATAGTGTTTATGTGAAGCCCGGATTTTCTTTCTCCTTTGAAAATGATACTGTTTGCCAGGGATATATCACTCATTTCCAGCCTGTCAACCAAACTCCCGGAGATTCACTCTATTCTGTGACCTGGAATTTCGGGGATCCCGCTTCAGGACCCAGCAATATGTCGAATCTTTATAATCCAATGCACACCTTTACCGGCCCGGGAAATTATATCGTGAAGATGAAGGCCTTTAATTCTGATAATTGTGTCGACAGCGTTTTCAGGGAAATCCAGGTTTATGCGGCTCCCAAACCAATGTTCACCTTTGTATCCACTCCCTGTGACAGTACGGTTCATTTCTCCGATTCGACCGTGAATTCCGGTACCGGTTCCATCGCAAGCTGGAAGTGGATATGGGGTGACGGAACACCCCCGGTAGTCATTACCGCCCCTGCTACGGGTGATACATCGCATCTCTATGTTAACGCCGGACTGTACAATGTAACGCTGGTGATGACCAATATCAATGGCTGTGTCGACAGCGTCACAAGGATTGTACAGCGTTTCCCGTGTATCATGGCTTCATTCACTTACCAGGATACCCTCGTGTGTGCAAGATATGAGGTTGCTTTCGCCGACAGTTCGTTGCCGGTAACACGCATAAACCAATGGCATTGGGACTGGGGTGATGGGCAGACTACTACCTATACCACGTATACTCCACAGGTAGTGCATACCTTTGCCGACAGCGGAACCTACAATGTAACACTGGAAATTCAGGCTTTGATCAATGGGACGACCATAACCGAAAATATGATCAGTGCGGTTACAGTTCATCCTACTCCTGTGACCTATTTCTCGAATCCGCCGGTATGTCTCAACCAGGTAACCCTATTCAGGGATACTTCAAATACCTACGGTGAACAAATCAGAAAATGGAACTGGACATTCAGCACCAATCCATCCGATACCTCTGGCTTAGGGAACCCGCCTCATGTATTCGACACGGCAGGTATATATAACGTGAAGCTGGTCGTGATGAACAAATTCGGCTGTAAGGATTCTTTGACAAAGCCGACCAGGATTTACGGTTTGCCGATCGCACGCTATGAAAATACGGCAGCATGTACCGGTGATCCGACTTTCTTTACCGATATGTCGGTGGTTTCTGATACCACACTCAAAGGATGGCGCTGGTTCTTTGGCGATCCGTCAACGGTTAAGGATACCTCCCTGCTCCAGAATCCAAGCTATAAGTATCCCAACACTGGCGATTTCACGATGAGGATGATCGTGAAGGATCATTACGGATGTATTGATACAGTTGATTCGACCGTACGGGTAAATATCACCCCGGTAAGTTCGTTCACCCTTGTTGACGGGTATAACGGGAAACAGGGCCAGATAAAACTGAACAATTTTTCAACCGGCGCCGACGGTTATATCTGGGAATTTGGGAACGGGAAATCATCAACAGACGAAAATCCGGTTGCTACATTTACAGAGGATGGCACCTACACGATCAAACTGATCACATTGAATGAGTTTGAATGCTCAGATACCACCTTCTATGAATATGATTTGCTCTTCAAAGGCCTTTACGTGCCAAATGCCTTCTCGCCGACAAATACCAATCTCAGTGTCAGGTTATTCCAGCCAATTGGCATGAATCTGAAACAGGGACAATATCATATCATGGTATTTGATACCTGGGGACATATGCTGTGGGAATCTACCAAAATAGATGACAAGGGCAAGCCTGTTGAAGGATGGGACGGTACCTTTGAAGGCAACATGATGCCACAGGGCAACTACATATGGAAGATCAGTGCAACGTTTGTGGATGATACACCATGGACAGGATCTGATGTTGGTCAGGGTGAATACAAGACCATGGGAACTGTGACT
>CAZPWZ010000154.1:0-6127 GCA_964590675.1 uncultured Draconibacterium sp. | reverse complement strand
AAACAGGAGGCAAAATTAAGGATTTTAACGATAGCAATATGACCGGCATGAAAAAATAGTATCCTCTGCTTCCGGTCACTCGGAATCTTAAATAATTACCGTAAATTTGCACGGGTAGCGTCCATAACAATATATTCCATGTCCAAAACAAAATACATTTTCGTCACCGGCGGAGTGACCTCCTCGTTGGGGAAAGGCATTATCTCTTCATCGATCGCCAAGTTGCTTGTAGCGCGCGGCTTTACGGTGACAATTCAAAAACTTGATCCTTATATCAACATCGATCCGGGAACATTGAATCCCTATGAACATGGTGAGTGTTTTGTGACAGAGGATGGCGCAGAGACTGACCTGGACCTTGGTCATTATGAGCGGTTTTCAAATGTCCCCACATCACAGGCAAATAACGTGACCACGGGTGTGGTTTACCAGTCGGTGATCACCAAGGAGCGCCAGGGTGAGTACCTGGGTGAGACGGTTCAGGTAATCCCGCATATCACCGATGAAATCAAGTACCGCATCAAGCTGCTTGCCAACCGCGGAGATTACGATTTTATCATCACGGAGATCGGCGGCACGGTTGGTGATATCGAGTCACTGCCGTTTATTGAAGCTGTTCGTCAGCTCCGGTGGGAACTGGGACGCAACTGCGTAGTGGTTCACCTGACCCTGGTGCCCTACCTTGCAGCCGCGGGGGAATTGAAAACAAAGCCCACACAGCATTCTGTCAAGACCTTACTGGAATCGGGGGTTCAGCCCGATATCATTGTTTGCCGCACTGAGAAGCATCTGTCCGAGGGTATCCGCAACAAGATCGCCCTGTTTTGCAATGTGAGCCCCACTTCGGTGATTGAATGCATTGATGCCGAGTCCATTTATGATGTCCCCATCCTGATGCGGCAGGAGAACCTGGACCTGGAGATCCTGAAAAAGACCAAGATGCCGTGCGACCAGGAACCAGATCTCGCTGATTGGGAGCAGTTTTTATACGCACTGAAACACCCGTCGAGCGAAGTCAATATCGGCCTTGTCGGTAAATATGTTGAGCTCAAGGATGCCTATAAATCCATCAATGAATCATTCATCCATGCCGGCAGCTTAAATGGCGTCCGTGTAAGGGTTCAGACCTTCCATTCCGAGTTTATTGATGATTCGAATGTGGCCGAAAAGCTGGGCAACCTGGATGGAATACTCGTCGCACCCGGATTCGGCGAACGCGGAATCGAAGGCAAGATCACTGCCATCCGCTTTGCGCGTGAACAAAAAATCCCCTTCTTCGGGATATGTCTCGGAATGCAGTGTGCGGTCATTGAATTTGGGAGGAATGTGCTCGGGTTGACTGGCGCCCATTCCACGGAATTTAACAAGCTGACGCCAAATCCCGTGATCGACATGATGGAAATGCAGAAAAAGATATCAGGCCTGGGAGGAACCATGCGTCTGGGGTCCTATCCCTGCAAGCTGAAAAAGGATTCAAAGGCTTTCGAAATATATCACCAGGAAAACATTTCGGAGCGTCACCGTCACCGGTTTGAATTCAACAACGAATATATTAAGGCATATACCGATGCGGGTTTGAAGCCCGTTGGACTTAACCAAAAGGATAACCTGGTTGAGATCATGGAACTTGAAGGTCATCCCTGGTTCGTCGGGGTACAGTTCCATCCGGAGTATAAAAGCACCGTTGCCCGGCCACACCCGCTTTTTGTCAGTTTTGTCAAAGCTGCAAAGGAATACGCCGACAGATAATGACAATTTCGTACCTTTGCACCCGTTTTTCCAATACCAACTATGAATAAAAATACTATCATCGGACTTGTCCTGATCTTCGGGATTTTCATCGGATACAGTTACCTGATGCAGCCCTCTCCTGAGCAGCAAATGGAGATGAAACGCAAATCGGACTCTGCCTATTTAGCCAATCAGGCGCGGCGCGACGCAGAAATTAAGGCAATCGCCCGTAACAGGGCCATCGAAATGGCCCGGGAGAAAGAAAGGGTGCTTTCGACGGGTCAGAAACTCGATTCACTTACCGTACTGCGGCTCACCATGAAGGATGAACTCGGCGTATTTGCGATTGCAGCCGCCGGGAAGGATACAGCCTACACGGTTGAAAACGATCTGTTTAAGTTGCAGATAGCTGCACGCGGAGGAAAAATATCACGGGTTGAGCTAAAGAAGTATCTCACCTGGGATAAACGCCCGCTCATATTACTGGACCAGGATTCCTTGCAATTCGGACTTTCATTTTTTGCAAATAACAGGATCATCAATACCGATAAGTTATACTTTCAGCCATTCTGGCCCGATCAGAAAAACCAGGGACGGCCCCATGTAAAAGTAACCGGCAAAGACTCGGTCCAGTTTGGGATGAGGCTCTTTGTGGCCGCATCGGATACGGCGATCGATCCTACAAAATATATTGAGTTCATCTATGTGGTGAAGGGGGATGAATATATGCTGCGGTACAAGGTCAGGTTTGTCAATATGGCCGATGTACTCGACCCGTCAACCAAATACCTGGTGCTTAACTGGAATGAGAACCTGAAGCGCCAGGAAAAAAGTCTGAACATGGAACGGATGACCACTGGGGTCTATTTTAAATTTTTGGAAGACAAAGTGGATTACCTTTCTGAATCAAAGGATGATGAGAAAAACCTGAAGAATGAGCGGATCAAATGGATCGCCTTCAATCAGCAGTTTTTTTCGAGCACCCTCATTGCAGATGATTTTTTCAGTGAGCCAAAGCTGAGTGTAGCGACGCTTCCGGGCGGCAACCAGTATTTGAAAACAATGACCGCTGAAATGGGAATTCCATTTATCCCCAAAGAGAACAAGGAAATTGCCATGTCGATGTATTTTGGCCCGAACCAATATTACGGCCTGAAAAAATACGACCATGATCTTGAGAAACTGATTCCCCTTGGATGGGGCTTTTTCCTGATGGCCTGGATCAATATCTATGCAGTGATCCCCGTATTTACATTTTTTGGGAATTTTGGATGGAATTATGGCATCATCATCCTGATCCTGACGATCCTCCTGAAAATCCTTCTTTTCCCGATCGCCTACAAAACCTATAAATCTTCGGCAAAGATGAAGGTGCTCAAGCCCGAGATCGATGAATTGAATGCGAAATTCCCGAAGAAGGAGGATGCCATGAAAAAGCAATCCGCCACGATGGAATTGTACAAAAAGGCAGGGGTGAATCCTATGGCCGGATGTATTCCGCTGCTGCTGCAAATGCCCATCCTTATTGCGATGTTCCGCTTTTTCCCCTCCTCCATTGAATTGCGCCAGCAGGCCTTCCTCTGGGCAACCGACCTTTCATCATACGATTCAATCTGGACCTTCCCGGGTGGCTTCACCATTCCCTATTATGGCGACCATGTAAGTTTATTCGCGCTCCTGATGACCATTTCAAGTGTGCTCTACACCAAGGTGAACGAACAGATGATGGGTTCACAGCAAACCCAGATGCCTGGCATGAAGACCATGATGTACCTCATGCCGGTCATGTTCCTTTTCTGGTTCAACGACTATTCCTCCGGCCTGAGTTACTATTACCTGCTGGCCAACCTGCTGACTTTTGCACAGATTTACCTTATCAGGATGACCATCGACGAGAAAAAACTCCATGCCCAGATCGAAGCAAATAAAAAGAAAACCGTGAAGAAATCAGGATTCCAGAAGCGGTTGGAAGATATGGCCAAGAAACGGGGATATCCGGCAAAGAGATAATCCAATTTACGATTTACGATTTTGGATTTCAGAGGTAGCTGAGAAATTTCTTGAGTCCCTGCTTCTTTTTTTGATCGAATTCGTAGGAGATGTTGTGCTCCAGGTAGGCAAGGCAATCGCCACATCCGGGCAGTTTATCACTGAAATAGCCGATGCATTCGCGCTTGTGACTGATGCCGAAACCGAGTGCGGAATTAAACTGTGAAATTGTTTCGTCCGGCAATTTTTCACGGGAAATCCATACTGCAAATACAAAGGGCAACCTTGCAAAGTCTATCCAGGCCTCGGCAAGATCGTACACAAATGGGAAACGGGGCCTCAATTCAAAGGTTTTATCTCCGATGGCAACCAGTGATGTTATATCCTTCATGGAGGCTTCCTCTCCGGTTTTCAGATGCTCCCATGCAGGACTTATCTTCCAGTAATTTTTTGCCAGGACCTTCACCAGTTCAACCGAGGTGCGTGAATCAAAATCAAGGGAAACATGACTGATCTGTTCCAGCGGTACCTTCGAAAGGAGCAGCACGGTTTTCACCTCGCCAACCGCACCAATGCAGTAATCGGAGATCAAATGATAATTGGGGATCTCAGGCAATGCTCCTACGGGCACCAATGCAATATCCACCGATCCGCTTTTCATCTTTTCAGCACAAACTGATGGTACATCCAGTTCAAGAATAAAATTTTGCAATAAGCCCGATTCCTTCAACCCGTAAACAAACGGGAAGGTGTTCAGGTAGGATACAGCAGTTATTCTGAGCATGGATTGAATTAATTGGCCCTGCAAAAGTAGTCCATTTACAAACTATATAGAATAAACTTTCAATCCGCCGCCTTTGGCGGTGGATTGAAAGTTGTTGTCAGAACCTGGCCCTGAGGGCAAGCGTGAAGTTCCTTCCAGCCCCGGCAATACCGGAACTGTAGGGTTGGTAACGCCGGTCAGTGATATTCTCCACACCTGCGCTCACCGAAAAATTATCGGTGATCTGATACAGGGCTTTAATATTCAAGGTGTACCAGGCTGGTGCGTATGGGTTCCCATCGGCATCCTTGGCGTACAGATAATCTTTTCCACGTTCCTCCTCACAGAGGTTTGCATAACTGATTTCACCGTTGTAGATGGCATACAGGTCCAACTCCAGTTTGCTGGCCTTATAGGTCAGGTGGGAAATACCAAACCAGGGTGCCGCATGCCGAAGCGGACTTGTTGTTCCGTTATCCAGTTCCTCTTCACCTTTCTGGTAATTAAACTGGGTTGTAAAACCAAAACCAGCCGGAAGTTTCACCTCCAATCCTGCCTGAATTCCATAGACCGTGGCAAACGCTGCGTTCTGAATTGCCTGTACCCTGCACATCTCCCCATCATACATGATGCTGTCGAGTCCGTTCAGGGTATAGTCGCGGCGAACCATGGCATTTTGCAAATAGGTATAATACCCCGTAATGTCGATCTTGACTACCTCTCCGAATACCTTCGCAATCCCAATCTCGGCATTGTAGGCATATTCAGGTTTCAAATCCGGATTTGGAACAACCACACTCCCTTCCTGAACGTCAAATATTTTTCCAAGGTCATCGACATTGGGTGCACGATAACCGGAGGAAAGGTTCATGATGAATGACCATTTGTCGGTCGGATTATAAACCAGACCCAGGTTCCCGGTCAATGCGCCATCATTGATCTTTGCTTCGGAAAAAGGCAATGGATAAAAATCAAGGTTGTTGCTGAAATCGGCATTGAGGCTGTTGTAATTGTATCTTGCTCCTGCCTGGACAAGGAATTTTTCCGTTACCTTGAATTGATAACTCAGGTAGGCTGCATAGGAGGCCCAGGTAGAATTCGGATACCTGGATGGACCTGTAATCTCATCCCCGGTGGATATATCTTCATCTGTGCCGCTTGATTTCACATCATCCCATACAATTTCAATTCCATAGAAAAAGTTGTGCTTCTTTCCAAGGGATTTGGTGAAATCAAAGTTTGCTGAATAGGCATTCACCTTTTCAATCCGGTGATACCGCATCAGCTTCTGGAAATCCCGGTCGATCCTGCTTTCTTCAAATGCCTGCCATGCAAGTCGAATGACCATCTGGTCGTAGATCATATTTTGCGCACTGTTGATGATGGTGAGGTTGTTCATCATCCATACCTGTGGACCATAATACCATTCGGCGCTTCTGGGCAATCCTTTTTTAGTCCGGATGAGGCGGTCGTAACGGGCATAATTCGTGGTGGTGGAGTAATGGAACCCATATTGGAATTCCCATTTCTCATTGGGTTTAAAGCTGATTTTTTGCATCAGGTTGATCTGGGAGTATCCGGTCGGTTTTTGAACTTTCTGGTCTTCATTGGTCACCACAACATCTGTGCTGTCAATTCTTTCCA
>CAZPWZ010000153.1:0-6156 GCA_964590675.1 uncultured Draconibacterium sp. | reverse complement strand
GATTACCGCTTCCAGACTGTCACAAATGCTGACAATAAAGTGGTTGAGATATTCGCCCGGTTCACATTGCAGGCTAATGGTGCAACACTGGATAATGGATTTGGATTTAACCTGCCTGATTGTGATCCTTCATTGACGGGTGCGATTCTAAAGGTTACTGGATACCATGTCAGTCATGGTTATATCGCCCTGAATTCGAATGGAAATGAATCGGGACAAACGAAACCAACCATGATCGTTTGGGATAACACATCGGACCTGATGCCTGACATGTCAAATACAGTCATTGGCTGGCCTTATCATACACCGGTCAATATTACACTAAAACTTACAACGCCGGGTTATTTCTTTGATGCCGCATCATTCGCACTAAATTCGTTCAATCCGTTTATTATATGCGGGATGGAACGCGGAAAAGAGGTGCACCTGTCCAATATGCCACCAACAAGTCTAGCCAATCAATCCTTATTTGGCATGTGGGATGATAATTCCATCCCATCACAAAACCGCTATTATAAAACAATTTCAAACTTGCCCTGGGCAATTGACATTTCTGAGTCCTTTGCCTGGCCAATAGAGAAAATTGATATAACAGGTGCACATCTGAAATTTGCCACCTGGGCCGAGTCCACTGGTTCACTATTTCCCGACTGGTACCAGGATAATCCCGGGTACAGAAATTCATCACTGATCTATTCGCACTAACTGCTAGTACCCGTAAGTCCTTCCTTCAAAACGATCAACAACGATACGGAAAACATTAACCTCCCGGATTGACGGTGGATTGAATTTGAATTCCCCGGATGTGTAATGGGCCATTACAATACGAAATGCAGCAATTTTTGCATCAGGATCAGTAATGAATTCGGCTTCACCATAACAAAGGACACTCCGGTATTTCATGCTCCACGAACATGCGACCTGTTCATTTTGATATCGTAACACATGGTCGGTGGTAAAATTTATACATACCCCCGGATGTTGTTTCAGGATGTCGATCTTTTTTCCGTGTTGTGCCCCGTGCAGGTAAATCACATCATCCTTAAAGCCAAAATTCATTGGAATTACGTAAGGTTTCCCGGCAAGGTCAGTCATGGCCAGATGGCACCATTGACATCTCTGTATGATTTCAATGAAATCCTTGTGTTCAGAAATTGCGCGTGCTTTCATCGTGTTTACCCAGGTTTTCTAATAATGAAGAAAATTATTTGTTGATAATATTTCCATACAAAGGTAAATAAATTGAGTTTCGTTGTAAATTTGATTGCTGCACCTGCATTGATGTTGCTGCTGAATGATCATGCCTGAAAAACTAAATGACCGTACCATATTTTCGCTGCTGGAGGTAACGCGAAGCATTCAGAAGACCCTCTCGGATCGGTATGCAAGTTCGTTCTGGATTAAAGCGGAGATGAATAAACTTAACCACTATCCGCAATCCGGACATTGTTATCCCGACCTGGTCGAAAAAACCGATGGCAGGATTGTTGCCGAAATGCGGTCGACCATATGGAAGGATGACTTTCAGCGGATAAATGATCATTTTCAGCATGTCCTTCACGAACCTTTGAAAAACGGGATTAAAATCCTGTTCTGCGCGCAAATCACCTTCAGCCCGGTTTACGGACTGAGCCTGAGAATAATCGATATCGATCCGTCATGGTCCTTGGGTGAACTTGAGAAGGAAAAGCAGCAAACCATTGAAAAATTGCACAGGGAGGGTATTTTTAATGCAAACAAAGCACTCAGTTTGCCTTTGCTCCCAAAGCGCATTGCGGTCATCTCGGTGGAGACCAGTAAGGGGTATGCTGATTTTCATAAGATGATAGTCGGCAACGAATGGGGATATCGATTCTTTCACATGCTGTTCACTGCCGTATTGCAGGGTGAAAACGCAGTTGAATCAATCATAGGTCAGCTGGAAAAGATCAGGTCCGTAATGCACCACTTCGATGCAGTTGCCATCATCAGGGGCGGGGGAGGGGATATTGGCCTGGCTTGTTACAACAATTATTTACTGTCAAGAACGATTGCTTTGTTCCCCTTGCCTGTCATTACCGGTATCGGGCATTCCACCAACGAAACAGTGGCAGAAATGGTCGCATTTAAAAACGCCATTACACCGACAGAGCTGGCAGATTTTCTCATCCAGAAGTTTCATAATTTCACCGTTCCTCTGCATCATGCCCAGGATACTATGACCAGCAAGGTATTCAGCCTGATACAGGATGAAATGCTCAAGGTGCTGAATACCGTTCGGTATTTCAGATCGGTGACCATGTCGGACATTGCCCGGCATAAAAATGACATCCGGAATGAGATGGGGGAAATTCGGCAGCGATCCCGGTTTTTCATCCAGCATAAAAGGGAAAGAGACATTCATCAGCACATCATCGTGCTTGAAAAAGGCGTCGGACAAATTCTTATGTCGAAGGGACAGTTCCTTGCTTCAGCTACCCTGAATCTGGCAGGTAATACACACAAATTCATCCATGGGGAAATGTTTAAAATGGAATCCGCCGAAAAGAATGTTTCCCTGCTGGATCCGGTCAACATTCTGAACCGTGGATACAGCATCACCCTGGCCAATGGCAAAGGATTGAAATCCGTTGAAGGCATGAGTGCCGGTGTACAGCTTACGACCATCCTTGCAGACGGGACAATTACCAGTACCACATCATCGGTTAAAAAAACAGAAAAACATGAATAAAGAGCCAAAGTATGCTGAAGCTTACGAAGAATTGCAGCACATCGTCTCCGAAATTGAAACAGGTGAAATTTCAGTGGATGAATTATCTGAAAAAGTAAAGAGAGCAGCCATGCTGATCCGGATCTGTAAGAACAAGCTTACGGCAACCGAAGAAGATGTATCGCAAATACTGAAGGAACTGGAATCGTAATTCGGTGCCGTGTCCCGTGTCCCGTTTTCCAAGTCCCGCGTCCCGTTTACCATGTCCCGTGTCCCGTGTCCCGCGTCCCGGTTTACTTCCGCGTAGATTGTCACGAAAAAAGCACCCGGTAAACATCCTCGATTTTTCCCACGGTAATTATCTGGATGGAATACCTTTTGAAATCAAGGCCTTTGGTGTTGTACCTGGAGATAATGATCCGCCCGAATCCGAGTTTATCCGCCTCAGAGATCCGCTGCTCCACGCGTGTGATTGGCCTTATTTCGCCACTCAGTCCGACTTCAGCGGCAAAACAGGTTTTGGAGTCAACCGGGGTATCCTGGTTTGATGACAGGACTGCAGCAATAACCGCAAGATCAATGGCAGGATCTTCCACCTTTATGCCTCCTGCAATGTTAAGGAACACATCCTTGTGACCAAGCCTGAAACCACTGCGTTTTTCCAACACTGCAAGCAGCATGTTCAGTCGGCGAACATCAAAACCGGTGGTTGATCTTTGCGGGGTTCCATAAACCGCGGTGCTGACCAATGCCTGGGTTTCGATCAGCATGGGGCGCTGGCCTTCCATCATGGCGGCAATTGCGATTCCGCTAACGGCTTCGTCGCGCTGACTAAGGAGGATTTCGGAGGGATTGGAAACTTCGCGCAGGCCGGTATCGTTCATTTCATAAATTCCAAGTTCGGAAGTTGACCCAAATCGGTTTTTCAGTGATCTGAGAATACGGTAACCATAATTCCGGTCTCCTTCAAACTGCAGCACGGTATCAACCATGTGCTCCAGGATCTTTGGACCGGCCAGGCTTCCATCCTTGGTGATATGCCCGATAAGGAACACCGGCGTGTTGGTTAGTTTTGAATATTTCTGCATTTCGGCCGCACACTCCTTGATCTGGGAAACGCTTCCGGCCGAAGATTCAATCAGGTCTGTCTGCAGGGTTTGGATGGAATCGGCGATGATGATGCCGGGCCTGAGTGATTCAACGTGCTGCAGTATGGCCTGGGTGTTGGTTTCGGTAAGTACAAAACAATTATCGTTTTTTATCGCGAGCCGTTCAGCCCGCATCCTGATTTGCTGGTCACTCTCTTCACCGGTAATATAGAGGATTTTCTGATCTGCGCATTTGAGTGCGACTTGCAGCATCAGGGTCGATTTGCCAATACCGGGTTCACCCCCTATGAGCGTGAGAGAACCGGGAACCAGTCCTCCGCCCAGTACACGGTTAAGTTCCTGGTCATGCGTGTTGATCCGGGCTTCATGATTGTAAGTGACTTCAGAAATTTTAACCGGGACCACTGATCGCCTGTCCCCGAATGCAGCTTTAACCGAACCCTTCTCCTCCCGCTGGATGACCTCCTCAACAAAGGTGTTCCACTCCCCGCATGCGTTGCATTTTCCCATCCATTTTGGGGCCTGGGCGCCACAGTTCTGACAGAAGAATGCGGTTTTGATTTTGGACATGCTCAAATGTGTACTTTCTGCGCCAGTTCAATGGTATGCGTAGTCGAATATCCCTTGGTCAGTTCAATTGTCACAACCGCACCACCTTTACTCCTGACAACGTCGCTGCCAACGATCTCTTTTCCGTCGTAATCTTTACCTTTCACAAGAATATCCGGCTGCACCTGCTTAATAAGATCATATGGGGTATCTTCATCAAACAGGATTACTGCATCAACGAATGATAAGGCTGAGAGGGTTACAGCGCGTGCCTCCTCGTGGTTGACGGGACGGTGGGGGCCCTTGATCCGGCGGACGGAATCGTCAGAATTGAGACCAACAACCAGGATGTCTCCCAGGTCGCGGGCTTTAGACAGATATTCGATGTGTCCAAGATGAAGAACATCAAAGCAACCATTGCTGAATATAATTTTTTTACCTTTAAAACACCACATGGCCAGTTGCTTCTGAAGATGATCCCAGGTGTAAATTTTTGATTTTATAATTTCAAGCCTTTCCATGGGTTTTTTTGTTGAATGAAAGTAAGATAAGTGAAATGCCGCCCACCAGCAGAATCATACCGGTTTGTGCGGTCCATGCAATCCATCCCAATGCCAGGCCGGTGGGGCGGGCAATGTCATACAGCATCAGTGTTTCCTGGATGATGGCGGGATAGAGCCCGATTCCTCCGGGGGTTACCATGATCCCGACACTCCCGAGAACAAGGGAGGAGAGACCGGCACCCGGACTAAGTGAACTCGTATCGGCAAAACAGAAAAAACAGACGTACAGCATCAAAAAGTACAGCAACCAAATTGTGACAGAGTAGAAGATGAAAAGTCCCGGCCTGCGGATTTGGCTGAGTGATTTCAATCCTTCCCAGAAACCAAGGATCAGTTTTTTGATCTTCAGGAAAAGATTGGACGAAGCAATCTTACTCCTCATAATGTAAATGGAGGAAATAATGACCACAATAAGGATAATTACAGCAATGAAAAACATTCTGCTGAAAATCGGATTCTCAAATTTTTCGGCCAGCTTCGGATAAATGTTGGCATCCAGGTAATGCCCGATTGTGCCAGCCTGTGTAACAATCATCAGGATAAATAAAAGGAAAAAAGTGATCATGTCAATGGCCCTTTCAGTAATTACAGTGCCAAATGATTTGTTAAACGGGATTTGCTCAAAGCGGGTCAGGATTCCGCAACGGGTTACTTCTCCAAGCCTTGGAAATGCAAGGTTTGCGAAATATCCCACCATTACTGCAAAAAAGGTGTTTTTCAGGGATGGATTGTACCCCATGGGTTCAAATAAAAGCATCCAGCGGAGCGAACGCAGCACATGACTGAGAATGCCCAACGCGACCGTAAGGATAACCCAGTAGTAATTGGCAATACGGAAGGAGTATAGGATCTGCCCTTTCTCGTTGGGAGTGAGCCCCCGCAGCGACAACAAAATGATGAAAATGCCCAGCCCTAAGAAAAGCGAAAATTTAATAAATGTAATCACCCGGTTATTCCGGGGCGTTACTTCCGCTGGGATGGCCGTCATTACTTTGTCGTTTTACCCTTGACGAGCTTGTTTTTGGAATCCACAAATGCAATGGATGGTTTGAAGTTCTTCGCCTCTTCAAAATCCATGAAGGCATAGGATACAATAATCACCAGGTCATTGGGTAAAAATTTGCGGGCTGCGGCTCCGTTTAAACAAATTGTACCGCTTCCCCTCTTCCCTTTGATTACATATGTTTCGATCCCAGGTCGAAAAATTTTTCATGGCGGTCGCGGTCTCTTACCATGTTTAACCTTC
>CAZPWZ010000152.1:0-6159 GCA_964590675.1 uncultured Draconibacterium sp. | reverse complement strand
TATTCTCATGCGGATAATTTATGGCGCAATTTAATGACTTTCAACAAAATTTCAAAAGTTTTCGGTGACATAACCTGCAGGTTTGATCCTTATTGAAACAACTTTTTTTAAATTCAATTCAGTTGCATATATAAAATATTTGTACCTTTAGGTGGACAAATCGACCTATTATGAAAAACTTAATCGGACTCTTTCTTTTGGTGCCGTTTTTCTTAAACGGACAAAGTTCTGATTATGCGCCAGGAGGGCTTTATGCACTGGTAAACGGGGATACTGTATTTCTGAGCCAGAGCATGGCCATACGCAATTGCGGGGCGGCTTACGAAATGAAGGTAATGCTCCTCGATGACACCTTATACTGGTTCCAGGTTGACACAGGAGCTACCGCGGTGTGTTTATGTACTTTCAACCTTACGGTGACGGTTGATTCCATGCCTGCGGGCCATTATACTGCCATGGTATACTACACCTCCTGTCCGGATTGTCCTCCCCCGGGAGCAGATACCGGTTATGTGGGATCAATCGAATTTGATATTACTGCCCCGAATCCAAACACCTCCATTCATACAATTGACCAGGGTCAGAGTGATTGCTTCCCCTATAATGCCCTCGACGATGGAAAAGCACGGCCACTCCCCTATTTGATCTTCCCAAACCCGGTTGGAAATTCCCTGCATATCAGCACGACTGATGTAAATGAAAAAGCAGTCAGCATCATTGATTTGCAGGGCAGAAGGTTATTTGAATCGAAATTCGCGGATAATGAACTTGATGTCGATTTAAGCAATTATAAAAGCGGCCTTTACATTCTCCTCTATTCCAACAATGCAACAGTTTTTCACAGTAAATTCATTAAGGAATATTGATTGCGTGGTAACCGGTTACTGCAATGCGGTTCTCAGGGTGTGACAACAGATACTGCAACGCAACTAACAGGGGGTGACAACAGATACTGCAACGCAACTACGCTAGTTGCTCGATGTACCTTTTAGGTTCTCCTTTACATAATCTCCGCAACAGACTGAGGTTGCTTTTGCAGTAGCTGTTGTCTTCCTGTTCGTCACAACCGCAACAGACTGAGGTTGCTTTTGCAGTAGCTGTTGTCTTCCTGCTTGTCAAAACAGCAACAGGTTGAGGTTGCTTTTGCAGAAATGGTACGATAGCAACAAATTATTTACTAAAAATTCAGAACTTAGCGGAAGAAAGCTGAAATTAACAACATGTTGCAACTCCCGCTATTCATTGACGATCTGGCGCTGATCCTGGTAACCGCTGCGCTGGTCACGCTGATCTTCAAAAAAATAAAACAGCCGGTTGTATTGGGTTATATTGTTGCCGGATTTTTCGTGGGACCGAATTTCATTTTATTCCCAACTGTTATTGAACAGGAAAGCATTAAAACATGGTCCGAAATCGGTGTCATTTTCCTGCTGTTCAGCCTTGGACTTGAATTCAGTTTCAAAAAACTTCTCAAGGTTGGCGTGGTGGCGGCGTTAACGGCAATCACCGAGGTGCCGCTGACATTACTGCTGGGCTATGGTGTTGGCCAGTTATTGGGATGGAGTTTCATGGACAGCCTCTTCCTGGGCGGAATCCTTTCCATTGCCTCCACCACCATCATCATCCGTGCCTTTGATGAACTGGGGGTACGCAACAAAAAATTTGCAGGCATTGTCACGGGAGTGCTGGTGATTGAAGACCTGGTGGCCGTTTTGTTGCTGGTGTTGCTTTCGACCGTGGCAGTGAGCCGGTCATTTGCCGGGCCCGAAATGCTGTATGCGGTGTTGAAACTGACCTTTTTCTTAATCCTCTGGTTTTTGGCCGGGATATTTTTCATACCGACACTCTTCAGAAGTATCAAGCTATTAATCAATGCGGAGACCCTCCTGATTATTTCGCTGGCGTTGTGCTTTCTGATGGCCGTACTGGCAACATTCGCCGGGTTTTCTTCGGCACTGGGCGCATTTGTCATGGGGTCAATTTTAGCTGAAACGACAAAGGCCGAGAAAATAGAACATCTCACCACCTCCCTGAAAACACTTTTCGGCGCCATCTTCTTCGTTTCGGTCGGCATGCTGATCGATCCCCAGATGCTGATAAAACATATCGTCCCGATTGTGGCAGCCACGCTGGTCCTGTTGTTTGGCAAGCCCCTTTTTGTGATCATAGGAACCATGGCTTCCGGTCAGCCGGTTAAAATTGCCGTGCAGTCCGGCATGAGTCTTTCCCAGATCGGGGAGTTCTCCTTCATTATTGCCGCACTGGGCCTCACCCTGCACGTGACCAGTAATTTCTTATACCCGGTCGCCGTAGCAGTGTCGGTGCTTACCACATTTTCCACTCCATACATGATCCGGTTATCGCATCCTGTCACAAACCGGCTGGATGCCATCATTCCCGGCAGGTGGAAATCCACTTTAAAAAAATACAACTCCGACGGGCATCACGAAAACAAAATGAGTGACTGGAAAAAGGTATTGGTATCCTATTTCATCAACATCGTGATTTTTTCTGTGATCATCATCGCCATCATCTTTTTAAGCACCCGGTACTTTTTTCTCTTATTCGCTGGTTATTCTTGGAATACCATACTTACCGCGATTGTCACCCTGGCAGTTTTATCCCCGTTCTTATGGGCGCTTGCTTTCCGTAAAACAAACAGCCAGGCCTATATGAAGGTATGGGCAAAAGGTTTAAAACGTGGTCCCATATTCCTGATGCAGGTATCAAGAATCATCCTGGCATTGATATTTATTGCTTACCTGTTCCTTAAATTGTTTTCCTCCACGATTGCTTTCGGGGGAATTATCATTGCCTGCGTCATCCTGCTGCTTTTCTTTAAAAGGATCAAAGTCTATTACTGGAAAATTGAAAAGAGGTTTCTTTCCAATTACAATGAGCGTGAATCGGTTGCCACAAATCCAAATTTAATACTTACCCCATGGAATGCGCATATCGCCAGGTTTGAACTGGATCCGAATGCTCCCTGTGTGGGGAAAACGCTGGCAGAATCAAAGATGAGGGAGGAATTTGGGGTCAATATTGTCAAGATCGAACGGGGCGATTTTGTAATTACAGTCCCAAACCGGGATAATCATTTATATCCGCACGATAAAATTTCGGTCATTGGAAATGATGAGCAGCTCACCCATTTCAAAAATCATCTTGAATCTTCCAGTGTCGGATCCAAAAAAGCAGATACAGCACAAAATGTTGCCCTCCATCATTTTACTATTAAGAAACATGCCCGCATCGCCGGTCAGAGCATCCGTGAATCAGGGATCAGGGAAAGATCGCAGGGGCTGATCCTTGGCATTGAAAGACGAGAAAATCATATCGTCAATCCTGAGGCGGACTTGATCTTGGAGGCGGAAGACCGGGTTTGGATCGTTGGCAATGAACAGCTGATCAGGGTTGCCATCAAAGCCCTGCAATCACCTGCTGAAATTTTTTTACGGGATAGTCCGGCCGTTTGAGATTGCAACGAAAAGAAACTCGAATGGTCAGAATTCACCCAATCCGGTTTCCGGTCAATGCCAGATCGTATTATCCATGCCGGAAACCGGATTGGGTGACATAGACCTGTATAACAATTACGGACAATGCATAGCGTCGAAATCGTTCATGCTTGAGCAAGGTCTTCAACGGTTCCGCCTGGTTCCGGGCGGCAAAGGAATCATGTTATTTAATGCAAGATGGAAGGGACAAATTCAAACTGTCAAAATTCTTTCCATATCCGACGGCCGAGCTTGTTTTTATTGCTTGATAAACTTCCCCACCTGCACCCCGTATTCTCCAACCACTTTTGCTATATATACCCCCCCGGACAGTGCGCTGATATCAAAGGTGGTGGCCGGTCCTGTGATTTCCATCTGCAGGATTAGGCGGCCACTGGCATTCAAAATAAAAAGACGGCCTTCACCGGAAGCCAGGATGGTTATTTTACCGAAAGCGGGATTCGGGTACACCGCGAGTTTTCCGACAGAATTGTTTTCCACGGCTCCTGCCGGGAAAGAAATATTCACATCATCCAGGTAAAGATTATTGCCATACCCGCAAACACTGCGGAACCGGATCAGCGCATCGCCTGCATATGCTTCCAGGGAAAAGGATTCCTGCTTCCAATCGTCATTGGATTGAGGATAAAAGGCATATATCGTGGGGGGAGCCGTTTGAAGCGCCATGCATCCTTTGTTGAATAAAGTTTGCCAGCTGGACCCGCAATCGTTTGAAATCAAAACCTGCAGGGAATCGCAGTAAGAACTTGAATACGGCGCGTAGGCATATTTAAAGTCGAGTACCCGGTGGCTTCCTGCGGAAATATGAATTACCGGCAGGTCAATATTATAAGAGGCGCCGGTATGGTTGTCCATATAATTGGATCTGACAGCCGAGCCGGTTCCGCTGAAATGGGCCAGCGGGGTATGCCCCCATTGAAAGATCGAAGATGAATTTAGCACCCATCCGGCCGGTGGAAAAAACTGGTCATCAAAGCTTTCGGAGAGGCTGACAATCCCTGAAGACAGGGAGACGGAAATGAAAGTGCTTTTTACAGTATCGTTGAAGGTATAGCCTTCCTGCGCTCCATTCGGAAGGTTAGTAAAACAGGTGAACTGGTGGGAGCCTTCTTCTGCGTTTATCTGAGGAAGATCAACCTGCATGGTATCGCCCGGGCTCAATAAGCCGCTCCAGTAATAAACCGCAGGTTCACCTCCGTCTATCCTGAACAGGATATTTGCGGAAGTAAGCGAATCACTCCCGAAATTAGTCAACATCACCGAAGGAGATACGGATTCGCCGCACTGGAACTCCCATGGACTTAAAATTGTACTGATACCAGCGTCATTTTGTTTTTTCGGGAACTCATCATACAGGACATCCAGCAGGGGGTTGAACTTGTCGCTGATGGCTGTCATCCCATCGTTCTGAAGGAGACACATGACCGATTTAGTCTGGACGTCATACCAGATTTTTGACCGGTATCCGAGCATAGAGCCGCCATGACCATATCCAACGTGGTTTTTATAAGTATATTCCTCCAGGCCCAGCCCGTAAAAGGAGGTTGGGTCAAAATCGCTCAACTGTTGCAGCGAGGGTCCGGAAACAACGACCCCATTGAATAACGCATTGTACCATCCCGCCATTTCCTGCGGTGTGGAGAGGATCGATCCGGCTGCATTTACCATGCTGAACTCACCGGTCATTGGGGTATTTGTAACTATGTATGAATTGGAAATCCACTCAGCTGCAACCAGCCCGTTACGGGGTTCAAATGCGCCAACGAAGGTGCTGTCCATTGCCAGGGGGTCGAAGATGAGGTCATGCAACTTTTCAACCCATGTTTCCCCGGTGGCCGCTTCAATGATCATACCGGCCAGCAGGTAATTTGTATTGGAGTAATCGTACCCGTGCCCCGGCGCAAAATGCGGAGGTCCTACGTATGCCAGTATTTCCTGCGGTGTCCAGAAATGACTTGTGTCGGCAAGCATGAGGGCCAGCAACGCAGTTGTATCATTCACGTAATCGAAGATTCCGGTCTGGTGGGACAAAAGCTGGCGGATCGTTGCCGTTGAATCGACATTCGGAAAAACAGGCAACCATTGGTACAAATGATCCTCCAGCGACAGAACGCCCTGTTCCTGGAGTTTTGTCAATGCAGTGGAAATAAATAACTTGGTGCAGCTTGCGATCGCAAAGCGCATCACCATTGCCACCGGGACTCCCGGAGAAGAGATGCCGGATACACCGGTAAAGAGTCCCTGTTCGGGGACGATGACGGCCAGTGATACTCCTTTTGTGCCGGCTGCCGCACGTGCACTGTCCAACACGGCCTGAAAACGATTTGCCCAGGTCGGATCAAATGACGGGGAGCGGTACGACGTCTCATGGGTAAAGATAATACTGCCCTTTTCGCCCGGCTGTTGATTCGTTTGCTGTTGACCAGAAGAGGGGATTCCGGTCAAAAGGAGATTAAAGATTAAACAAGAGTATAAGGGAGCTTTCAACAGCTTGCTGGTCTGCTCTATGCAAAATACCCAATTTCTTAAGAATTAAACGATGATCTAAAGTAAAAACTTTCATTCTTATGATCGAAGGTGTCGGTAAGCCAGCATGTTCAAGATTGGAGCGGCAAGAGCCAACTTCTTCCGTTATGTTGTT
>CAZPWZ010000151.1:0-6171 GCA_964590675.1 uncultured Draconibacterium sp. | reverse complement strand
GGAATAAATCGGGACAAACATCTTTGATAAACATGAAAACAATTGCATAAATGATACATCCGATGATGAATTGTGTAAGACATGATGGATAATATTTTTTGATGCTTTGATGTATTATGAAAAAGAACATATAATAAAATGAAATAAATTATTTAGGTTCATTATAACGTTGAACAATATTAGCATTATCAGGGAGAGTTCTATATCTTTTGAAACTGGAGATTCTTAAATATTCTTCAGGAGTTTGACCAAATTGCTGTTTCCAACGAACGCTGCTGTGTTGAGAGGAAAAGAGGTTAAAAATCCACCCGCTGAATTTACCGTGAAGTTCCTTTCCACCTGGTGCGTCAATCCGACTAACTCATCGTTCCATTCACCGCTGTTGATGATAACGTCCCGGTTGGTGAACACGCCATCGCGTGGCCTGAACTGACCTGAGACTTTATCGATCTTCAGTGTGCTGAACTCCATTTGGAGTGCGCCTGATCCGGCCTGCTGATCGGCAGAACCGTTGAATATCACCGTTGAACTGAATCCCGGGTCAAACCCGAAGGTATTGGAATATGAAGTGTTACTGTTGAGCCAGTCACTCCCGACATAAATTTCAGGGCCGTAAGCATCATTTGCATTCAATCCCGCACCCTCTTCTATATAAATGTCACCAGAAACAGTGAGACTGGCCGGGTCGTTCATTTCCAGACAGCCGTCATAGATAAACAGAGCGCCAAGGCAGGTTACATCTTGTGTGAGCTCCAATCCGTCATATGCGTTGTATGTTTTATTCAGTTCCACCCTGTAGAATGTTTCAGATGACAGAATATCAGCAGCATTGGCCCCGTCAAATACAACAGTGCAGAGTCCTTCGGAGAATCCGGCATCTCCCACCAGGTTGTTCCAGTTGCCTGCAACGGTAAAAGCTACGTTGAGAGAAGCAAGTACTCCTGCCAGGATGGTAAGGTTCCCGTTAATGTCCGCGATCCAGTCGATTGTTATCATATTGTATAATGGTGCATCACCTGAAAACAGTGAATCCCCCTCCGCATGGACAATGACTCCATTGGAATTTGTACTGCCGGCCGGAACAGATTTATTGATGATGACATTATTGAAATAACCGCCATTCTGTGAATGCAAAGTTCCATTATCAGGTCCGTAGAATTCAATAGTTCCACCTGATGGTTGAAAAAAAGTCCGCTCAATATCGAATCCCCTTGAAGTCCTGATGATCCCTCCGGTTATATTTTCAGTGAATGCATATCCTGACGGATGGTCATAAACCACCACTCCCACATCTTTAAAATCAAGAATTCCTCCAGACATTGTAATACCGGCATCGGCCTGAAATGGCCAGTAACTATCCGTTCCGGCTCCGGCATTACCTCCGCCATAAACATTGAAAATTCCTCCTGAAATGTTGAGGAATCCGTTCAGATCAACATGTCCGTCGGTGTTGTTAAGGTTGATCACGCCTCCGGGATATAAATAATAGTTTCCGTAGATGCCATTGTCAATCAGATCATTGGCCGTGAATGAACCAGACAGGACTTCAATGATTCCCGCAGTCCAGTTATAGCTGCCGCAGACAACATGGGTTCCATCCATCCTGAGAGCGCCGCCAAGCGGTTTGTCAACCTCAAGGATGTTGAACACTTCATTCGAACAATACTGATGAAAATTCCCGCCGTTGAAGATCACGGTACCGGTCCCTTCTGCGAAACCGGCAGGCCCTATGGCATTGGTCCAATTGCCTGCCACTGCAATCGTGCAATTTTGTGGATTAAATATCCCGATTTCAATGGTCAGATCGCCTTTGACTATTAATGTGTCGGTATCCGTATTATTATAATTTACACCCACAGTGGCGCTTAAAATCAGATTGTGGACGTAATCACCCACATTGGGTTTGATGGATTGTAATGCCCCATCTAATACCAGTGTCCCGCTGCTAAAATGAAAATGGCCGTTGTTGAAAAAACCTCCCCGGAGTATTGTGGCCTGAGAGGGATAAGCATTGAAAGTAGCATTGGGTTGAATGCTGAAATACCCGTTGACGACCAGGTCATTGGTTGATAAATTGCTGAATCCCAGCAGATATCCCAGGCTTTTGTATACACCTATATTATTGAACGAACATCCCGGAGAATAAACACGTATATGAGCTGTTGAGGGACCGGTAAAATTAACAGTCCCGCCGGCAATCTGGACATTGGCGCCGATCCGGAACTCCCAGTCACCAGATATCCACATTTCGGCCGCGGCAGTGATATTGGCCAGGGAGGTGCTTTCCCAATAGATATCATTGTTTACAGTCAAAATACCCGCATCATTGTTCATGACAAGCTGGCCAAAAATATCCATGTTCCCGCCTACAGTCAACCCGGCTGCCCCGATGAGCATCGCGGCATCGGTCCCGATGGTGATATTGTTGCAGGTTGCTGTCCCTGCAAGGATGAAAGGACTGTAGGTGTAACCGCTGTAAATGGTCACATCAACATCCGGTGTCGGCACATAGGTTGCACTCCAGTTGTTTGGATTGTACCAGTTGTGATCGACATTGCCCTCCCAGTTACCTGCCGGCTCCGACAGCGTGAGGTAAAAGGTCTGGTTGCTGGCAGTGGTATTGTTATCATCCGCCAAAATATAATAGGTGGTTCCGGCTACCATCAGCATGGAACCATAAGTTCCTGGTGATGTTGCATTACTGCAACACATCCATCCCGCTACCGAACAATCTGATTGCCACATATAACACGCATTTCCGGTTGAGGTGGTAACGACAATGCTATACAAACCCGATGTGGCGGGGGTAAAGCTGAATATTTTTTCCTGCCCGGGACATGTTGTGCCACAGGGCGTGCTGTTGGAGGTGAACCAAACCCCGTTACCTCCCCCTGGATAGGTCTGCAAATAGCCCGGACCGGTGCCTCCGATTGCAGTGATATCGTCGCATGGATTCTGTGATATAAAAAAGGTATGTTCCCCTTCGTCGCTGTTGATATCATCAAGAAGTATGTAATATGTTGTTCCGGCAGTCATTGTAAGGGAGCCATAGGTACCCGGGGTATTGATATTGGCGATGCAGTTCCAGCCGGATGAAGAGCAGGAGGATGCTTTCCACATATAGCTTACGAAACTGCCACTGGCTGCTGTGACCATGATGCTGTAAATTCCGCTGACCGAAGGGGTGAAACTGTAAACCTGTTCAATGCCGGGTGTATAATAATTACATGGATTGAGGGTGGTGTTGAACCATTCGCCTTCACCCCCTCCCCAGTATGTTTTAGAATTCTGAGAACCGCCGGTGCCCAATGAAATGATATTCGAACAGGGATTTGGTGTCGTTGATTGCAGTATGATGGTGGTTACCCCCCATTGCGGCAGTTGATTGTAGGAGCCGCCCCAGGTCATGGTATGGGTCGAGTAATCCCATGTATCGTGAAGATAAACCAGGTTGCCCGTATTATCATATCCGTATCCAAGCATGGTCTGATCCTCCACCTGGATCAGCACCGGCCGGCCGGCGTCGATTTCCTGCTTGTACTGGGTGAAGGTGAATCCTGACGTATTCCCGTTATAACCGTAAATCAGCTGGGTGCAGTTCGCCAGTACCGTGTACCCCCTCGATTCATAAAATTCCCTCAGTCCCCTGCAGCCGTCCTTGTGACCCGCAGGAGCAGCGTAATTGCAGCATGGTGAACCATCCTCGTATGAATAGAATAAGGTTTCTCCGTCGCTGTTGCTTAAGGCCGACTGGCTGGTCCCCATGTAATCGCCGGTGCATGCGCCCCACGGATGCTGGATCCACCCATTGGTAATATAAGGATCGCTTGCCGTGCTCTGGTATTGAACCCAGTAATCATCCACATGCCCCCTGATTAATCGTCCGTCAACACCGTCTCTTGTGGCGCTGAGAGGGCACTGCTTTCGTGTTTCCCCATTGATGATTACGGAACCCCAGCAGCTGTTGTCCATCGGCATCAGGCCCCCCTGCGTTGGACCCGTGTACATGTTGTAATACCCGGTTCGATCATAATAAGCAGCCTGCATCGCTGCTGATGTTGACGAGCAACCAAACGACCAGTCATATGCCGGCACATTGAGGAGGGTCACTGCTGTAGGGGAGAGAGGCGCATGAGGCATCCTGAGCTGATCGGGTGGTTTTCCGGGAACCTTGATCCCGAGAACGACCTTACCAGTGGAGTCAACAAATTTGTCAATAATGTTCTTCGGATCAATCAAATTGTCCTGGGACATTAAATTGGCCGAAAAAGCCAACATTGCCATGATGGCAATCAGAAATGCAGTCTTTTTCATAATCCTCGGGATTTAGGTTAACGTTTCAGTATGAAAGCTGTAAAAATGAGCAGGGGCAGTATTTTACAGATTTCTGCCAGGTATTCAGAACAGACTGGGAGTAGGGTCATTAAACAAAACAAATATATCATAAATTTACACATATGTCAAGTGTTTTAGTATAACCTTTTCATATCCGTCTGATATTTCATTGAAAAAGTTATTGAAAATTCCAGTGAGTGAGGGGATGCACAAAAAGTACATGTCAATTTTAATTAGTACTTTTGACAGCAGGACTCCCGTAAACAATAACAATGTGCCAGCCATGAAATTCCGAAAGATCCACCTGGTCCTGATAAGCCTTTTGAGCGGCCTGCTGTTGACATTAGCCTGGCCCGAACGCGGTTTTGCGGGACTGCTTTTCATTGGCCTGGTACCGATGCTTGCCCTGGAAGATTATATCAGCCGTAATCCCGATAAATTCATCAAATTCAGTGTATTGTGGTATACCTATCCCGGTTTTTTCCTCTGGAACCTGCTGACAACCTGGTGGATCGCTAATTCCACGCTGATCGGGGCCATCCTGGCCATTGTGCTGAATGCACTCTTCATGTCGGTCATCTTCCAGGCATATCATTGGTCAAAAAAACACCTGAAATTCCGGTTCTGTTCCTGTATCATCCTGGTTTGCTACTGGATCGCCTTTGAATACCTGCACCTCAACTGGGACCTCAACTGGCCGTGGCTTAACCTCGGCAACGGATTTGCAACATACTACAAATGGATTCAATGGTACGAATATACCGGGGCTTTGGGCGGAACACTTTGGGTGCTGGGGGGAAATTTACTGGTGTTCCAGCTTATCAGTGATTTACGATTTACGAAGGACGATTTACGATTTATAGAAGTAAACAATGCGGAGCCGGGCGAAGCCAATGAAAATTTTCAGCGTCAAAAACCATTGCCATCCCCTCCCCGCATCGCTACCCCGCCATCCCGCTATTTCGCCATGGCGCTGTTTCTTCTCCTTTGGATCGCGGTGCCCATCATCCTCTCATTTATCATCTACTCAAACTATCGCGAGCAAAAGCATCCCGTCAGTTTCGTGGTGGTCCAGCCCAACATTGATCCCTATTCTGAGCAATACTCCCTTCCGCCATCCGAGGTGATCAACCGGATCATGAACCTGGCAGGTCCGAAACTCACGGCCGGCACTAATTTTCTCGTGGCACCCGAATCGGCCATCCAGGAAAGCATGTGGGAAAACGACCTCTCCTCCTTTGCAAGCATCAGGCTGTTGAAAGCGATCAATGTCACCTATCCGGACCTGAACATGCTCATCGGCGGATCAACCTTTTACCAGTTTCATCCTGATGAACCTTTGCCTCGTACTGCCCGCAAGTTTACCGATACCGACGGCCATTACAATGCCTACAACGCTGCCATCATGTTCAATTCGCGCGATTCGCTGCAACTCTACCACAAATCGAAGCTGACCCCTGGGGTCGAGATCCTTCCTTCATTCAAAGGATTCAAATGGCTCGAGAAATATGCCATCGACCTGGGCGGCACCGTGGGCAGCCTGGGCATGGATTCGGTCAGGAAAGTTTATACGACGGTGAATACCGTGAAGGTCGGACCAGCCATTTGCTACGAATCGATCTTCGGGGAATTCTTTGCCGGATTTGTAAAAAACGGGGCGCAGATCATGATCATCATTACCAACGACGGATGGTGGGGCAATACCGCCGGTCACCGGCAGCATTACAGTTTTGCCCACCTGCGTGCCATTGAAACCCGGCGCTGCATCGCCCGATCGGCCAATACCGGCATCTCGGCATTCATCGACCAGCGCGGCGACGCCCATCAGCAAACAGC
>CAZPWZ010000150.1:0-6174 GCA_964590675.1 uncultured Draconibacterium sp. | reverse complement strand
CGATCAGTTCGAAAATGCTCTTCTTTTGCTCATCGGCGGTAAAGATCAGCTTTTCAAGGGTTGTTTTTCCTATGCCGCGTGCAGGAAAATTGATAACCCGCAGCAAGGCATCCTCATCGCGGTGGTTGATGGTAAGGCGGAAATAGGCAAGCAGGTCCTTGATCTCCTTGCGCTGGTAAAAGGAGAGTCCGCCATAGATCCTGCAGGGTATATTGAGTCGCCTGAGCGCCTCCTCGTGCGCCCGCGATTGCGCATTGGTCCGGTAAAGTATGGCAAAGGCCGCATTCCGGAGCTGGTGGTTCATCTTGTTTTCAAAGATGGACTGTGCAACCAGGTTGGCCTCTTCATTATCGGTTGAGGCTTTGATCAGCTGGATGTGCGGACCTTCTTCATTTTCAGTCCACACCTCCTTATAAATCTGATTTTTGTTATGTCCGATGATCTTGTTGGCCGCATTGACAATCGTTTGGGTTGACCGGTAGTTTTGTTCCAGTTTAAACACCTGGTGATCGGGATAATCGCTTTTGAAATTCAGGATGTTCTGGATATTGGCCCCGCGGAAGGCATAGATGCTCTGGGCATCATCACCGACCACGCAGATGTTTTCGTTGTTGGCTGCGAGTTTTTTGATGATCAGGTACTGTGCGTAGTTGGTATCCTGGTATTCATCCACAAGGATATACTGGAATTTCTGCTGGTATTTATAAAGGACATCCGGATAATCGCGCAGCAGCACGTTCATGTTGAACAAAAGGTCGTCAAAATCCATGGCCGAAGCACGCCGGAGCCTGCCCTGGTATTGCATGTATAACAAACCCGTTTGCGGTTTTCCTGCAGAGGCATCGTATTCTTTCAACTCAGGACTCTGGTTGTACTCTTCAGCCGAAAGCAGGCTGGTTTTAGCCGAGGAAATGCGGTGGAGGATATACCCCGGCTGGTATAATTTATCATCCAGGTTGTTCTCTTTGATCAGGTTTTTCATGACCCTTTTGGTGTCATCCGTGTCATAGATCGTGTAGTTGGAAGGATAACCCAGGCGATGGCCCTCTATGCGCAAGACCCTGGCGAAAACCGAGTGGAATGTTCCCATCCAGACATTCTGTGCCTCCGTTCCGACAAGCTGTATGATGCGCTCCTTCATCTCCCTGGCAGCTTTGTTGGTGAAAGTCAGGGCCAGGATGTGAAACGGATCAATCCCCTTTTCCACCAGGTAGGCAACACGATAGGTCAATGCCCTTGTTTTGCCGGATCCTGCACCGGCAATCACCATTACCGGGCCTTCCGTGGCTTTGACCGCGTTTTGCTGGGCTTCATTGAGTTCGCTGAGTATGTTTCTTGCCATAGGAAAATTTCTGGGACAAAATTACTGGTTTCGTGCATATCCTTCATTGGATATGACAAAACATATTAACAACTAACCTGCTGATGAAATCCAAAACCGGCATATACAGATACTAAATTCTTGTCGACAGTTATCGGCAATTAGGCTACAGTTACAAATTGTCACTTTTTAGATGGATCGCGCGAATATACTTTTGTGTCCGAAGTTGATTGATTTCCAATACGAAATGAAAAAAATGAAAAGAAAACAAAATAAAACCATCGTTATGAAAACCTCAGTATTCAAAGTGGCCTTCATTGCCGTCATGTCAGTAGTCCTTTTATCGGGATGCCGCAAGGAGCTTGTGATGGATCCTTCGGTGACCAAAGTAACCTCAATGGATGACCTTAAGGTTTCCGGTAACTTTAACTGGGAAATGACCCGTGAAGTAACACTGAATCTTGGTATGAACTTCCCGAATGTGGATTACCAGTATAATTCGATTTCGATATACAGCAGTGATCCTGCCAAGGACGGACAGGTTATTTACCAGGGATTCGCTGGAAACAATGCGCCCATGGTGGCAAAAATGAGAATCCCGACGGCATTGACGGAATTGTATATTCAACTCTCACCGTGGGGCATGGCAAATCAGCTTGTTGCGCTTCCTGTGAGCAACACGATTGCCTATACATTCCAGGAGCCCACGATGAAAAGCCTGACGGAATCAGGAAGTGTTGGTCCCGACTGCAATGCAGCCACCGCACCTTTTATCCTCTCAGGAAATACCGCCAAAACAATAGATGATGGCAATACCTATTATGTTACGACATTTTATTCAGGCAATGTTGATATAGAAGATGGTAAACTGATTATCTGTGGGTTATTCACCGGTTCGGTCCAGATGGGGCAAAACGGGCCAAAGCCCATGAGCTACCTGGAAGTTTCATCAACCGGGACAATCGGAAGCGCTGGTTCACCGGTGACTATTTCTAAAAAAGATAATTCGAGGTTCTCCAATTATGGTACATCTCATATTGCAGGTGTGTTTACCCCCCAGGACCTTACAGAGAATTATGGCGACATGACCGTTTATGGGCATTATAATACCAACGGCAGTAACGGCAAATTGATCAATTACGGGATATTGAAAATTAACAGTGACTGGAATGTGATCAACTACGTGGAGAATTATAAGACCATCGAGGTATTCGGCGACATGAACTGCAATAACAGCGATTTCCTGAATGCCTGTAAACTGATCGTTCATGGCGTTTTCCACCTTAACAATTGCCGCTTTACGAATCAAACCGGTTATATTAAATGCTACGAAGAGCTAAAAACCCAAGGAGGACAAGGTTTCATGAAGCTGATTGACCAGTCGATGATCGAAACCTACGATATTACCGTTAATGCTGATATTACCGGGATCACAACGCCTGCTGCCCCGGGAACAAGGAATACCATCAAGGTGGCGAATGCTTTCCGTTTTGACGGCCCGAATGTGATTACAGGCACCATTGAAGCAGCCCAGACTAACGGCATCCTCGTTCCGGCACACGGAGGACCATCGAATTTTACAGGAGGGGCAACCTTTGTTTCCTTTGCAAATATGAATAATTCGATACCCTCAACACAATGCAACGGAGGTGGAACAACACCCCCGCCACCCCCCCCGCCGCCGCCTGTGAATAACTGGGTGGAAGGGACTGCAGTTTATGAAGATCTGTGGCCAGGAAAGGGAGATTATGATGTAAATGACCTCGTGATAGCCTATAAGTTCAAACTTGTCACCAATAATGAAAATAAAGTCACCGATATCCAGGTCAAGCTTTTGGTTAAGGCCGTAGGTGCAAGTTTTAAAAACGGTTTCGGAATCCAGTTTGACAATCTCGTTCCGGGCGACATTGCATCGGTAACAGGATACAATCTGCAGAAAGGATATATTTCACTTGCCGCAAACGGTACTGAAAACGGCCAGGCCAAAGCAGTTGTTATTGCTTATGATGATGCCGACAATGTAATTCACCGTGCAGGATCGTTCTTTTTTAACACCGAGCGCAACCAGCCGGTGGGGACTGCCGATGAAATTGTGCTGAATATACATCTGACAACGCCCATGCTGAGCACCGTTGTTGGAACCCCACCATATAATCCATTCATCATCAGGAATTCAGAACGCCAGGCAGAAGTTCACCTGCCAAACTATGCGCCAACAACCAAGGGAGCCAACTCCAGCTATTTCGGAACAGAGGACGACAACAGCATCCCGGGATTCGGCAGGTATTATAAAACCATCACCAACCTGCCATGGGCACTCAATATCCCAGTGCTGTTTGATTATCCATGGGAAAAGACAAGTATCCTGGAGGCATATAATTATTTTGCAGCCTGGGCTCAGTCCGACGGGGCTCTATATCCCAACTGGTACCTGAACCTGCCTGGTCACCGCAATTCTGAAAACATCTGGCATCCCTGATAGTACAGTAAGTTAAAATTCATCAAATGGATGTCCCAAATCCCAGGGGCATCCATTTTTTATTTTTCCGCCACACGGTCTCATATGCAAAATGTTCCAATGGAACAAAGTGAGTGATCCTTTCATGGAAAACAGCTACAGTTACGAAACAATAGCATACACTTATATGAAAACAGACCGCACTTGCTTATTCATGCTTGATTCGGCCTGACCGGCAACCTACATTTGTAGAGCTGAAAAACCGGATTTCAATGGATGCGAAGATGTTTTCCATATCCGGTCCCGATGCAGATAAAAATGAAAAAGATCAGCATTTGCCTCTTCATTGTATTTGCATTTTTCGTAATGTCAGGCTGCAATAAAATTCCTGAAAGCGATATTGAACCGGCTATGTATGACCTCAGCTTCAATATCAGGGCAGGACAGTCTCCGGGAGGGATGAAGGAGACACCCGATTGCATCAATGAGAATCAAACGGCGAGTTACGTTGAGGTGACCTTGTTGAAACAAGGTGACATGACTGCAACAACTATCAGACTGGATGTGTTTTACATAAACAGTCAGCCGTTTACGAATACAATCAAGTTGGTTCCCGGAACTTATGTCATCCAGGAGTTTCTCATGCGGAATGATAACATGACCCCCGGTAATTTCACGGATGATCCCGTAATCGCCGCCGCAGTCCATGAAGGCGCTGCCTATGCCAGCCTAGTAACTTCCTGGCTGACCAGGGAATTTACGATCACACCATTTAATAAGAATGTGCTTGAGGTGGAACTGGTATGTTATGAAGAAGCAAATTTTTCAAGTTTCGGATTTGAATACTTCAGCCTGGATCAGACTGTTATCAGGGAACAGAACTTCTTTGGTGATTTGTGCATTCAGAACTTAAATGCCTATTATAATTCACCCTATTCCGCCGTACTGGGAGGAAATGCGAACCTGCTGCTTGATTTGCCTGCAATTTTCCAGGTCGAAGTTGTGCGCAACGGCATCTCCATCAAAACTTATAATAATAACAGTGTAAGCGGCATCTCCCAGCCGCTGAAGGTGCAGTATGCCGATCGCCTTGGTACTTCTGATAACTTTGAGTTCAGACTATCAGTGATGGTACTTGAAAACAACACCTTTCAATATGAATATTTTCACACCTGGAGTTTGACGGATGCTCTGAAAATAAATACCGGTACCGATGGGGTTGTTGATTTTGTGTTGGGCAACTGCTCCCCCGATGCCGACCTGGTCATTCCTTACTCTGGTAATGAAAATGCTGCTCCCATAGCCAATAATGTCAACCAAAGCGGTATTGCCCACATCGGTAGTTCGCTTACCGGGACTTATCTCTTTTATGATGGAGAGGGCGACCCTCAGGGTGCGTCAGTATACAAGTGGTACAGGGCCGACGATGCTTCCGGAACCAACGAGATGATAATCAACAGCGCTAACGGAACAACCTATGCACTGCAGCTGGCAGATCTCAACAAGTACGTCCGGTTTGCAGTCATTCCCATTGCCTTGACAGGAACGGTGCAGGGATTGGAAGCCATGTCAACGGATTTTACAGGCCCGGTAACAGCAGCTGAATTTACGTGCGGTTCTACATTCACAGTAAACCATATTGCAGGAGGTGTTGCCCCGGAAAGCAAACAGGTAACCTATGGCACTGTTGCCGGTATTCCCGGAGAAACTGATAAATGCTGGATCACCCAAAACCTGGGGGCTGATCACCATGCATCAACAATAAACGATGCAAGCGAACCCTCGGCAGGATGGTACTGGCAATTTAACCGAAAGCAGGGATACAGGCATGATGGCAGTCAACGTAGTCCCAATGCAACCTGGATCAACAACATCAGCGAAAATGCGGATTGGCAGGCTGTAAACGATGCGTGTGCCATATTGCTTGGAACAGGATGGCGGATCCCCACCAAAACCGAATGGTCAAACACCGAGGATGCCGGAAACTGGGATAATGTGACGGATCCATGGAACTCAGACCTCATTATGCACCCGGCCGGGAATCTTAAAAATTATGACGGAACATTGCAGGGTCGCGGCACAGAAGGCTTCTACTGGAGCAGTTCAAAGAAGAGCAATGGCAACAGCAGGTTCCTTTTCTTCGGCAATTCAAACAGTTATGTAGGGGAGGGTGATCAGTCAAGCGGCTTTTCACTGCGTTGCATCAAAGGCAACTGAACCACATTTATTACGCCCAGTTTTCATTATTGAACCAAGCATTTCAGTTGCTTTAATTACAAGCTATGCTGCATCCTGTAAGGATTGCGATAACAATTATGCTTAGTGCAGCAAATGTTAGTGCGTCCAGTCTTATATTCGACTTATTAAATCTAATACTAAGAAAACAGTGATTTAT
>CAZPWZ010000149.1:0-6179 GCA_964590675.1 uncultured Draconibacterium sp. | reverse complement strand
CCGGATGATATAATCCATCGGCTGCGGCTATACCAAATAAATAGTTGACAAGCTGCAGTTTCACAGGATAATCGGTAAATTGCCCAACCTGGACACTGACCTCCCGGACGTTTATATCCTGTTTTAGAATTTCCTGCAGCATTTTTACCAGGCGGGTTCCTTCATCGGAGCCAAACTGCATTACAAAGAAATTGCGTACAAATTCCAGTTCCGATTTTACCACCTTCATATCCGCTTTCATCACCGCGGCGGAAAGCACCAGGAGACTCAGTGAAAAATCACCCCGCTGGGTTCCCTGATATGCATATTTGCCTGTATTCATGCCGTCGAACATCGATCCCAGGGCAACTCCTAGAATGGCCCCGATGGGACCGCCAAATACCCAACCCAATCCACCGCCAACCCATTTGGCATATCCCGGCTTTCTCCTGGCCCCGTTGTTTTGAGGACCAGCATATCCTGATCCCGGAGAATCAGCGCCAGCATTTCCGCTGTCTGAATTATTCCCGCCTGAAAAGTTCCCGCCTGACCTGCCGTTCCCGGTGGATTCGGAACCATTATCCGCCGGCTTTTTACGCATGCTGAATACGGCATATATTACCACGCCGAGGATTACAATTACGATGATTTCACCTATACCCATAGAATATTTACAATTTACGATTTACGATTTACGATTTACGATTTGAGATTTACGATTGCAATTATGAATTTTGGGTCTTCTGAAAGGCGCATTAATCCTGGATCATTTCTGACACAGGAAGCCCATATTCCTCTACCATTTTTATCCCCATTGATTCAAGTCTGTCAAGCACCGGGTTGTAAATTTCAGGGATTACGGGAACATGCACGCCCTGTACCCTGATCTGCCCGCTAAGGATCATTTCGACGCCAATAGCTGCAGGCAAAGCCACTGTTCGCGCGATGGAGGTATCCGTTGCCAGGGTCCCAAAATCGAGCATCCTCGACCGGATCACCTCTTTCCTGCCGTCGGAAAAGGCAGCCAGGAAAGTGTGCTGCATGGCAACCATGTCCCGCTCCTCCTGCCCAAGGCTCATTTTGGCAATCATAAGGTCAGAGGTCACTTCAAAGGTCGAATCGATACTGCGATTCATCGGGTCCCGGTCAAAAAGACCCAGCCAGGCCATCGCCCTCACAGCGTGTGCATTCTGATCTGTTCCGAGAAAATCTGCAACCTGTTCAATCAGGGCTGAACCTGCACCGGAACCTTCTTTAGCCTGAGTTCCATCTTTGATCTGGTAAGCCACCATATCTGCGTAAGACATGCCGGTCATGTCATATTTTTCAGGTGAGATCAGGTTCAAACGTTTCATGGCATCAAGTGTTTCGCACCATCTCGCATAGCGGAATGTGCCGCGGTACATGGTGCGGGCCTCAGGAATACCATATATTTCTTTATAGGCCAGTGAATCGCGGTTAGGATATACTTCAAGCATCCCAACCTCCGGGAAATTCACCCGGAATGGACTTTTGAATAATTCGCGGGTCGGCAGTTCCACTATCTTGCCATGGCGCAGAAACACCGCATCATTATTACCTGCAAGGACAACGCCCTTCGGACTCCAGGAAAACTTATATTTAAATGGATTATTCGCTGCTTCGGGTGCAGGCAGGGCACCACAAATCGAATAGAACTCGAGTATGGCTCCTTCCCGTTCATGCACCTTGTCGATGATACGCATCGCCGACATGTGATCGATCCCCGGATCAAGTCCCATCTCATTCAGTATAATGATGCCGGCTTCCCTGGCTTCGGCATCGAGGGCACGCATCTCCGGTTTTACATACGAGGTGGTCACCATGTTCTTCTTATGGGCAACACAATGCCTGGCCACCATCACATGAAAGACATAGGGCAGCAGGCTTACGGTGATATCATGATCCGCGATCATACCGCCCAGGGCTTTTTCATCGGCAGCATCCCAGTAAACCGAGACGCCATGTTCATTTCCCGCGATCATCATATCGGAACGATCAGTGGTATTGGATGCAACGGTAACCTGAAAATCTTTGGACAGCAGGTATTGGATAATGGGTTTGGCAACGAGTCCGGAGCCGAGGATTAGGATCTTTTTCATTTATTTATTTTTTTTGTGGACGGGTGGACGGGTGGACGTGTGGATCTGTTATCGTGATCACATGTCAGCCTGTCCACCTATTTTATAAATTCCTCTATATATTTGAAATCCGGGGTGAGCTCTCCCTTATGTAAGATGAGCGCCTTTTTAATTGGCTTCGGAAGATCGAGATCGTCGAAATGTTCCTCGAAATCGGCATCGGCAATCGGTTTTACAAAATTGACCAGTACATCGGCAAATCCATCCGATGAATCGCGCGGCAGCTCCGCAGGCAGAATATCAACGGCCATCACAAGAACTCCATGACCTTCATGGCCCATGGAAATCTGCCCGGTTTCAGGGTTATAAACATAAATGGGATCGTCAATTTCAGTCGGCTTCACCGTGCACTCCACGGAACCATCTACATCACAGCTGATGTCGCCAATAACCATCAAACGTGGCTTTCCACCGGCATAAAGCTTCCTGAGGTATTCTTTTGTCACCAGCCGTGGATAGCGCTTATCCCAATATATACAGTTTATCAACATGGAAAGGTAAGGGATGTACTGTTCGAACCTGCTCCGGTAATTGTGCGGGTTTGCATAGTAATCGTGGAGTTCAAAGGGCTCTCCATGGATATGTTCAAAAAGGTCCTCTTCTTTAAAAATCACCTTATAAACCAGGTTGTCAGGTAGTTTTTTCCGGCGATGGAGTTCCAGCAACTTCCCGGGGGATATCTCTTTTACCGGAAGCAAACCGATGATCTCCTGGGCTCCCTGGGAAACATTGCCATAACCGGTGAAACCGATGACGAAGGGTCGTAGGTCGTGGTTGATCCCATTTTCGGCAATCAGCTGACCGATAGCGGAAATGTCATCCTTGGCTTCGGTTAATGAATGGTAATGATGCGCCTGTTTCAGCTTTACCAGGTTCGAGCTGTATCCTGCCTCCTTAAGCCGCAAGCCCAGCGCCCACAGCGAATTTATCATCCCTGCCATGCCGGCATAACGGCCAAAGAAAATAAGTCTCTTCCCTTGCTCGTCCACCACCTTCTCATACTCGATCAGGTTGCATTTCAACTCCATCAACCGGCGAAGCATGGCCATGTTATAGGGCTGGCCTTTGACGACATGTGCAAAGAAAACATAGGTCTTGTCGGGCTCAAAAAATGACTCAGGCATCTCTTTCACACCGAAGATCACGGAACAATCCCTGAGATCATTTGAAATAATCGCCCCGGCCTGCAGGTACTCCTCATCTGAGAAAATTCGCTTGCTGGAGGTCTGGACAATGATGTCCAGTTTCTTATGTTTTACAAGCCGGGCTACATGCTTTGGTGTAAGCGGAGCCCTGCGTTCGAGTTTGTATTTATCCTCGTGGCGGATACCGATAAAATTGCTCATTGATCTGTTAGTTTTGGAACAGCAAAGGTAGGAAAAGGGATTGTTTTTATCCGTATTTTTGACTCTAAATTTAGCTGCATGTCCTTGCATTGCCAGCATCCCAGGTTTCAGCTTATTTTGCTTGTCCTCCTTTCGGTGGCCAGCTTCAACCCCGCCATCGGGCAAATCAAAACTCCCTTCACACTGCGGTATCAGACCTCCATCCAGGGCAACCTTACCCTCATCGGGAATAATGTACTGTCGACCACGCCCACCGGGAATTACAATGGAACCCTGGGCAATCACAGCCTGGTTACTGTTTTCGTTGATATTGATGCCGATACAACAACTTTTAATGCAAGCAATGCGACGCTGGAACTGCCGGGAGGCCTGGTTTGCCCGGTTGTAAAAAAGGTTTTCCTGTACTGGTCTGCAGCCGATTTTGAAGATCCCGGAAATGAGCCGGACTGGAATTTCAACCAGGTTAAACTCCGGCTGCCGGGTGATACAACCTACGACATCATTACGGCAGATAATATAATATTTCAGGGGCGGCCGGAACATTTTTACAACGATCCCTATACCTGTTTCAAAGATATTACAGCCCTGGTGCCCGGCGATCCAGGCGGAACCTACTGGGTTGCCAATGTTAAAGCAAAGAAAGAAACACTGACTGGTCATGGTGGCGGGAATACAGGGACATCCGGGGGATGGATCATCGTGGTGGTATATGAAAGTACTACCCTGCCTCAAAAGAACATCGCCATCTTTGACGGCTACGTGCATGTGGCTGCTGCAATGAGCCCCAATCCATTGCCGTTTACATTCAGCGGGTTTCAGACAGTACCGGCCGGGGATGTCAATGTTGATTTTCTCATGGGTTCGCTCGAAGGAGACTGGGATCTAACCGGTGACTACTGCCAGATCCAGCAGGTGGACGGAACCTGGTTAACCATGAGCTCGGCCCTGCGGCAACCCAATAATTTCTTCCACAGCATCATTGGCCTTGAAGGGATTCAGTTCCTGAACAGAACACCTGCCAGCCAGAACACACTTGGCTTCGACGCCGATAAGTTTCCGATACCAAATCCCGGGAACAGTGTGATCGGGAATAACCAAACCTCCGCGACCATCAGGATGGGCACGAACCAGGAGACTTACGGGTTGTTCCTCCTGGGGCTTGTTGTTGATGTGTGGTATCCCAATATCCTGGCATTATTCAATATTCCCTCAATGACCGGAGGAACAGGAGGAACCATAAATGCCGGCGATACGGTGATCTTTTCAGTTCAATCTCAAAACCTGGGAAACGACGCTGCTGCCGGCCTGACCCAATCCTCGCTGCTGCCTCCCGGACTCGATTTTGTAAATGTCATGCAACCCCTTCCAGCGGGAGTGACATACAATTACAATTCCGTTTCCAGGGTACTTCAATTTGACATCCCCGATGAACTCGTCGAGGTGGGCGATCCGGCTTTTGCCATGCAGTTTGCAGTCAAAGCCATCACCGATTGCATTCTGCTTCAGGACAGCGCAATACAAAATCCAACATGCCAGCTGACATCGGTCTACCACGGTGTGGTGAATCCTTCGGTACAATCCGGCCTCAGCTCTACCGGTCTTACCCCCTGCAATACCGGTAATCTGGCGCCGGTTAACCTGTCGATAATTCCGCCACCATCCTATCCGGTTGCGGTCGATGATTCGGCAACTACCATGGAAGACACGCAAATTTCCATACCGATCCTGGCCAATGACACCGATTGCGATAACAATATCAATATCAACAGCATCTGGGTTATCAGCGGTCCGCTGCATGGAACATTCAGTACCTTGTATAATTCAGGCCTTGTCATTTATACGCCAGCGCTGAATTATTATGGTCCCGATTCGCTCAGGTACAGGATTTGCGATTTTAACGGCTTATGCGATACGGCATGGGTTTTAATCCGTGTTCTTCCCGTTAATGACCCTCCTGCTGTGGCAAATGAACATGCATCACTGTGTGAAAACGGCACTCTTTCAGGTAACTTACTCATCAACGATGCCGATACGGTTGAAAATACGCCCCTTTCAGTCCTGCTCCCTCCTGTTTCGGGACCATCTCATGGTAATTTCCTTTTAGCCGCAGAAGGAGGCTATACCTATTCACCCGATCCGGGTTATTCCGGAAACGACCAGGTGGTTGTTACAGTATGCGACAGCGGGTTTCCCATGCCTGCAGCGTGTCATTACGATACCTTGTTTATAACCATAACGGAGTTTATTCAGGCCATGGCCGGTAATGACCAGCAACTTTGCCTGGAATCCATGGTTACACTCACCGGGAATGCTCCATTCCCCGGTACAGGAACCTGGATGCAAATATCGGGACCCGATACCGTTGTCATCGTTCCCCAGGGCACATCAACAGCCATCGCAAATGGTCTCATCGGGGGAAACTACGTATTTCAGTATACAGTCACTGCCGGATCGTGTACTTCATCCGATACCATGATCGTGTTAAATGAACTGCCCCCTACCCCTGCCAACGCAGGTTCCGACCAGTTTTTGTGCCTCGAAGGCCTTGATTCCACTACCACCAGCCTGGCAGCGAATATCCCGGAAGTCGGGGGAGGACGATGGAAACAGCTTCAAGGACCTTCCCAGGCAATCCTTGCTGATACAGCCTCCCCGGATACCTTTGTAACCAACCTTTTTCAGGGAAACTACCTTT
>CAZPWZ010000148.1:0-6181 GCA_964590675.1 uncultured Draconibacterium sp. | reverse complement strand
GGGAACCACTTTTTTCAGTGCTGTATTTTATGGGGCATTCTTTCTTGTTCAGATGAGATTCCCCGTTCTGGATAAATCAAGATTCTAAACAAAAAACTCGTCGTTCCTTTAAAGGAAAGGAATTGAGTTCTGAGAAACAATAAAAATTCGGTGCGTCATTGAAAATTATTTCGATGGCGCTTCGTTTTATCTGTATCTTCCATTAATGAATATGGTTCCTTGGAAATTCCTGATATTGGAAATCAGGTACTTAAATTAAAGATGACTGATATCATTCACCTCTTACCGGACTCAGTTGCCAATCAAATCGCCGCAGGGGAAGTTGTTCAGCGGCCAGCATCTGCCGTTAAGGAATTACTTGAAAACACCATTGATGCCGGTTCCACGGATATAAAACTGATTATCAGGGAATCCGGAAAAGCACTGATCCAGGTGGCGGATAATGGTTGCGGCATGTCCGAAAGAGATGCCCGCATGTGTTTTGAACGTCATGCAACTTCCAAAATTGAAAAAGCCGATGATCTCCTGGCAATCAGAACCCTTGGATTTCGCGGGGAGGCGCTTGCATCCATCGCCTCCATTGCCCAGGTTGAACTTAAAACCAAACGGCATGAAGATGAAATCGGGACTTGCATACTGGTTGACGGTACTGAATTTAAAGGCCAGTACCCCGTAAGCTGCCCTAATGGCACCTCCGTGAGCGTGAAAAACCTGTTTTTCAATGTTCCTGCCCGACGGAATTTTTTAAAATCAAACACGCTTGAATTAAAATATATCATCGAGGAGTTTTTTCGTGTAGCACTGGTAAATCCCGGTCTCTCATTCACCTTCTATAACCAGGATAAACTTTTGTTCCAGCTGCCCACCGGCAACCTCCGCCAGCGGATCATCAATTTGTACGGCTCATCCTACGGTCAGCGCCTGATCCCTGTTGAGCAGGAAACAGCGCTGGTCAATATTTCAGGGTTTATCGGCAAACCTGAATTTGCAAAAAAGACCAGGGGCGAGTAATACTTCTTCACCAATGGCCGGTATATGAGAAGTCCCTACCTGCACCATGCCGTCGAAAACGCCTTCAAGGAGCTGATCCCCGACGATTCCGTCCCATCCTACTTCATCTATATGGAGGTTGATCCGCAAACCATCGATGTCAATATTCATCCGACAAAAACAGAGATTAACTTCCAGGATATAAAGAGCATTTATGCAATCCTGCATGCCGCTGTAAAACAATCGATTGGCAAATTCAATATTTCACCTACCCTTGATTTTGAAACGGAACAAAGCCTGAACATTCCTATTTTTCCTGCAAACAAACCTGTCATTCAGCCCGAAATCACCGTTAATCCTCATTACAACCCCTTTGAGAAACGAACGGAACCCCAGACCAGGTTTGATTTACCACCAAGGCAAACACCTTCCATTCAGGGCTGGCAGGATTTATATGCCACGACACCACCGCCGACAGAAAAAATTGATTTCCAGAGTGTTCCTCCTGGTCCAATGGTCGGTTTACACGACCAGCTGAACGACGACATATTCTCGGAGAAAAAAAAGAGCTTCCAGGTAAAGAATTCATTTATCGTTACACATACCATTACCGGGATCATCATCATTGACCAGCAATATGCGCATGAACGGATACTGTACGAGCGGATTATCAACATGGACCCATCGGACAGCAGCAACGGCCAGCAGCAGCTTATCCCGCAAACAATCACGCTGAGCCCGGATAATGCCCAGTTTTTCCTGGAATGGAAGAACTACTTTACTGAGCTGGGATTTGAGATCAATGATTTCGGCAAGGGCACCTTCGTGATCCAGGCAATACCCATGAACCTCGATTCGGCAAACATTGGTGCTTTCATCGAATCGGTCCTTGAGTCATTGAAAACACCCGGCCGTGAAAGTAAATTGAGCCAGGGTCAGTTATTGGCAAAAACCCTTGCCAGGAGACTTGCGGTAAAGCGCGGCAAGCGACTGCACCAGGAAGAAATTGACGCCATGATCGAAAACCTTTTCGCCTGTAATGTTCCCGAACTTTCACCAGATGGAAAACCAACAATGGTGGTTATCTCCTATGATGACCTCGACAGAAAATTTAAATTTTAAAGTCTTAACCAAATATGTCTCAACAATATAGCCCGGCGGGTTTCAGCCTTTTGCCTCCAGTTGTAAAAAATCTCCTGATTATCAACGGATTGTTCTTTCTTGCAACCGTTTCACTGAATTCTGCCTACGGGATTGAGCTCGACAATATCCTTGGCCTGCATTATTTTCAGTCTGATCTGTTCAGCCCTTACCAGTTTGTGACTTACATGTTCATTCACGCAAATTTTTCGCACATCCTGTTTAACATGTTTGCCCTGTGGATGTTCGGATACCTGCTTGAAAACGTATGGGGGTCAAAACGGTTCCTGACCTACTACATGATTACCGGGATTGGCGCGGCCATGGTGCAGACCTTCGTTAACTGGCTTGATATTTCATCGATCCAGTCAGCCGCCCAGGCTTATGCCTCCAGCCCCTCCCTGGATAGTTTCGTGGCATTTGTTCGTGAGAACTATCCCAGGCATTATGAGGCTGAAGGCACAATCCGCACATTTATCAATGAATGGTCAACGGTCAGGACCAGCCCGGCATATATTCCCCAATCACTCGAATATGTCAGCCAGTTGTTGAAATTGCAAATGGACATCCCGACAGTGGGAGCCTCCGGAGCAGTTTACGGTATCCTGCTTGCCTTCGGGACGATGTTCCCGAACATGCTGGTATATATCTATTTTCTATTTCCGATCAAAGCCAAATGGATCGTGATCCTCTATGGTGCAATTGAACTGTTTTCAGGAATTTCAAACAATCCGAGTGATAATGTTGCACATTTTGCACATCTGGGAGGCATGATCTTTGGATTCTTTTTAATAATTTACTGGAAGAAAAGTACCGGACATTTTACATCATGATGAACTATTCATATAACCAGCCATCAAACCCTCTTGACGAAATCAAACGTTTCTTCAGAAAGGGATCAAGCTTATCCATCCTGATCATAGTCAATGTCGCCATCTGGATTGTGATTCAGGCAGCTAAAGTTATTTTGTTTATTTACAACAATCCTGACGGGAATGCAGCAAGTACGCTCGTGTTGCATCTACTGGCCATTCCGGCATCGGTTCCGGTCCTCGTTGAGCGCCCGTGGACGCTGATCACCTACATGTTTCTGCATATCGATATCTGGCATCTGCTGTTCAACATGATATGGCTCTATTGGTTCGGAAGGATTTTTCTCGAATTCTTATCATCCCGTCAATTGGTTTTCGTTTACCTTTCAGGCGGTATTGCGGGTGCCCTGGTATACGTTATCGCATTCAATGTATTTCCCGTATTCATCGAAATCGTTCCGGTTTCCTTTGCGCTGGGAGCTTCAGCCTCCGTGATGGCTATTGTGACCGCGATCTCCTTTTACGTGCCGAACTACACGATCCAGCTGTTTCTGTTTGGCAGGATTAGAATCCTATACCTGGCCATTGCTCTTTTTGTCTTCGATTTCTTTATGATCCCCTCGGGAAATGCGGGAGGACACCTGGCCCACATCGGAGGCGCGCTTTTCGGAGTTATTTTCAGCCAATTGTACCGGATGACAAATAAGCAGGAGAAAACCGGTAATTATAATACATTCTTCAGTAATTTAAAGGACCGGTTCCAAAGGAAGCAAACAGCATATCAAGGTCCGCAGGATTACACGAGACCGGTATCTGACGAAGAATATAACAGGAAGAAACGTGAAAACCAGCAGCGAGTCGATGATATCCTGGAAAAAATTTCAAAAGGAGGCTATGATTCCCTGACCAAGGAAGAAAAAGAATTTTTGTTTAAGACGTCGAGTAAACGCTGATAAAATATGGGCATTCAGTGAAAATGAACAGATCATTTTTCTTGAAGTTTTTAGTATTTCTGAATTCACTGGCCGTGATCGGACTCCTTGCATCATATGCTGCGGGTTTTTTCAGTCCGGAACAAGCCTGGATTCTCGCCTTTTTCGGACTCGCCTACCCTGTGCTCCTCATCATCAATGTGCTGTTTGTCCTCCTTTGGCTTGTCCTTTGGAAAAGGTATATCTTCATTTCATTGATTTCCGTGCTGGTGGGATGGAGCAGCCTGCGGACCGTATTCCCGGTGCATCTTTTTCAACCGGATCCGCCAGCAGGGCAGCCCCTCAAAGTGACCAGTTTCAATGTGCATCACTTTTATGGAAACCAGCAAACCGAGAGCATTCCGGAAAACCGGAGTAAAGTCGCCGGCTTTCTTACCGGTCAGGAAAGCGACATCGTTTGCATACAGGAATTTTTTGCCATCGGGGAGGATTTCTCGCAGACCCTCGATAAATTTGCGAAGTCGATACAAATGGAATACAATGCTTCAAAGAATTATAAAGCTTTCTTTAATAAACAGAAAATCGTAGCCATTGCCACCTTTTCACGCTATCCCGTTGCAGCCACCGGCCATTTCACCATGCAGGACGGCCTGGTCTATGCCATCTACTCAGATATTGTGATCAACATGGATACCATCAGGGTTTATAACCTGCACCTTGAGTCGATCAGGTTTGGGAATGATGATTATTCATTTTACACACAACTTACTGATCCTGATAAAGATGCAACACCTATCAAGGAGGGGTCAAAACGCATGATATCGAAAATGCGCAAGGCATTCATACTGCGATCGGCACAGGTTCACACCCTGACCCGCCATATTGAAGTCAGTCCGTATCCGGTGATCCTTACCGGCGATTTCAATGATACGCCATCGTCATACACCTACCATCAGCTGACAACGGGTCTGACTGACGCTTATAAGGAGGCAGGTGAAAAATTCATGGAGGGAACCTATGCTGGAAAACTGCCCTCATTCAGGATCGATTATATCCTTCATTCAAAGGAATTCAGCACATTGAACTATAAAAAATTTGATGTAGATTTATCTGATCATTTCCCGATCGCGGCAACATTGGTCTTTAACCACTAAAATTAACCTTTTGGAATTCAAGCTCACTTCCGAATTTATTCCCACCGGAGACCAGCCGGAAGCCATAAAGCAGCTTGTTGAAGGGATTCAGCGCGGCGATCCGTCACAGGTGCTGAACGGCGTCACAGGGTCTGGTAAAACATTCACCATCGCCAACGTGATCCAGCATGTTCAAAAACCCACCCTGGTTTTCAGTCATAACAAAACCCTCGCCGCCCAGTTATATGGTGAGTTTAAACAGTTTTTTCCGGAGAATGCGGTAGAGTTCTTTGTTTCGTATTATGACTATTACCAGCCCGAAGCCTTTATCCCTGTAACCAATACCTACATAGAGAAAGATCTGTCGATCAATGAAGAGATCGAGAAACTCCGTTTGAGCGCCTCTTCGGCCCTGCTTTCGGGCAGGCGTGATATCATCGTGGTCTCCTCCGTTTCCTGTATTTACGGAATCGGTAACCCGGATGATTTCAACCAAAATGTAATCCGGCTGAACACCGGTGACCAGGTAGGCCGCAAAAAGCTGCTGCAATCTCTTGTAAACAGTCTCTATTCCAGGACTGAAGGTGATTTTACCCGCGGGAGGTTCAGGGTTAAAGGAGATTCGGTCGACATATTTCCTGCCTATCTCGACATGGCTTACCGCGTAATCTTCTTTGGAAACGAGGTGGAAACGATCGAATCATTTGATCCGGTGACCGGGCGTAAAATTGAGGCCATGGAAATGATGACCCTTTACCCGGCCAATATATTCGTCACCTCCCAGGATAAAATGCGTGAAGCCCTGGTAGAGATACAGGACGACCTGATCAGGCAGTGTGCTTATTTCAGGGAAAACGGTAAGGAACTCGAAGCAAAACGACTGGAAGACCGCGTGAGTTACGACATCGAGATGATGCGAGAACTGGGTTATTGTTCCGGCATCGAAAACTATTCAAGGTATTTCGACGGCAGGGTGGCCGGATCACGGCCATTCTGCCTGCTTGACTTCTTTCCTGATGATTTCCTGATGGTGATTGATGAAAGTCATGTGACTATTCCGCAGATACGGGCCATGTACGGGGGTGACCGCTCCCGGAAACAAACCCTGGTTGAATATGGATTCAGGCTTCCCTCTGCCATGGATAACAGACCGCTGAAATTTGATGAATTTGAA
>CAZPWZ010000147.1:0-6212 GCA_964590675.1 uncultured Draconibacterium sp. | reverse complement strand
CCATGACCGTATCCGGTTTTATGCTTCACCATCGTGTAAAGCAAGCGGAAACTATAGCTATCCTGTAGATGCGAGGGGCAGATACCAGTATTATACAGATGGACAGGGCGTGTATAAGGCAAGCAATACCTCGATTGCCGTGACTTACACACCGCCTTTGATGACATTGAACAAGCTGGTTGGAACCGCTGAAGGGAGACAGGATACCGTGATGTGGAAAGTTAGCTTATGCAATGCACGCACATTCATGGCTGGGAATAACTGGCTGGGATTTGAAAACAATTCAGGGGGGATAAACATTGTTTCGGTTAAGGATGTTACCAATCCCGGATCCCCGTTAACTGTTCCACTGTTTGTATATGGCATTGGAAAAAAATGGATACAGCTGGGTGATTTTACGGCAAGTCAATGCCGGTTTTACGAAATCAGGGCCACATACAGCATTTGCAGTTATGACAGCATCAGGGTACGGCACGGCTACAACTGTTCAACATATCCTGTGAATCCTGAACTCGGTTATCCCCCGTCGGCATACTCCTGCAATGAAAACAGCACTTACCTGTTTCTTGATCCTAAGCAGATCAGTCTTAATCTGACGGTAACGTCACCGGCGAATCCCGTGAATCTTTGCGATACACTGGATTACCAGGCAGAGGTGACCAATTCCCAATTGGCATTCGGGTATAATCTATCACTGACGATTGCACTTCCACCCGGTTTGGCCATTGTCCCGGGATTTTCACGGTTCAGGTTCCCATACAGCTCCGGAATCTGGACGACACTTTCTGAGCCGGTTAACCTCCCGGCCGGAAGTAATAAATGGGTGTTCAATATTTCTGATGACCCGAATGGCATTTCAATCCTGAAGGGGGTTGACAGTATTCCAAAAAACGGATACCAGCTTAAATTCAGGGTGCTCACCAATTGTGACTTTACTTCGGGTAAGTCAATCCGGGTAACGGCATCGGCATCCAATGCCTGTGGTGATATCGATGCAAGAACCTCCTATACCCAACCCATTGTGATCGATGGTATCCCAACCAATGTGAGCCTTTATGTGATCAGCACCCAGATACCCGGTAACCTCCCTACCTGCAGCGACAGTTCGTTGGTTAAGATCAAGGTGATCAACCTTGGACCGAACTCGGTATCGAGCATTGAGAAAATCGGGATTAACCTGGATGATGCGTTCGATTATTCTGCCAATACATTGATCGGGATTCATAACGGTCCGCTGGGGATTGCAACCAACCTGGTCACCGGGGGCATCCGCTACATTAACTTCGCCATTCAGCCGAACCTCCCGGTTAACGATTCGATCGTGTTTACTTTTAAGCTGAATGATACAGATCCGGGAAGCCTGAAATGTGACACCATCGCGATAGAGACGACAACCCTGCTGGTCGCCCAGGTTTCATGCAATACTGCGCCCTCGGGAAGCTGCCTTATCCAGGCGATCACATCCTCGGTCATATCGAATAAGCCAGTTATCAAAGACAATGTTGTTTTCGGCGACTATGTTGCCAGCAGCATTCCAAACGGAACAACCGGTGAAACAGTCACTGTTCAGTACCGGCTTAAAAATGCAGGTGCCCAGACCCTGAACAGTTCGCAGCTCCGGGTTGTTTTCATTCACGATGCCAATGGCAACGGCTTGCCCGATGATGCCGGCAGCGACTCGCTATACAGCCAACAGATTCCGGTAACTGCCTGGTTGCCTGGCGATAGTATTACTTTTGCGGCAACATTCACCGTTCCGGCAAACATGGTGTGTAATCTGCTTGGAGCCGTTAGACTGAAGGACAACGAATGTCTTTGCGGAGATGCCATTCTCGAGGTACCTAAAATTCACCTGATCAATGCCGGCAATGATATTTCGGTTTGTGTGAACACCTCAGCCCAGCTTGGAGTCCAGGCTGTAGCGGGAGCTTCCTATAACTGGATCCCTTCTTTGTACCTTAATTCATCCATCATTGCGGATCCCGAATTCAATTTAACCGGCCTGATCACCCAGCCGACGGTCATAAGCTACATTTTGCTGACCAGCCGTCCGGTTGATTGTGTATCCCGGGACACTGTCATAGTCACAGTTACCCCTGGTGCCATGGCAGCAGCCGGTCCCGATACCACCGTATGCCCGGCAAATCCATCCCTGCTCAGCAGCTCTTCGGCCTCATTCTACTCGTCAGTTCTCTGGAATACAAGCGGCACGGGAACATTCAGCGATCCGGCGCTGCTTCATGCTTCCTATACTCCAAGTTCAGGTGATTTGATTTTAGGCACCGCGTTGCTAACGTTAACGGCAAACGGCAGTTGTGGCTCGGCTGCCGATCAGGTCCTGATTACATTTCAGCCATTACCTCTTGTTACCAATTCACCGCTCTCCGATGGGATTTGCTCCGGTGCTGCCTTTTCACTTCAATTATCAGGCAATATTACTGGCGGTACTTTTTCATGGACAGTTACCGGAAGTTCGAATAATGTCAGCGGTTTTCAACCGGGAGCCGGGGACCAGATCAACCAGATACTTGTCAATGCAGGTTCCCAATATGAAACAGTGACGTATCACATCACCCCTTCAGCCAATGGGTGTGACGGATATATCACTGATTATGTGGTTACAGTAGCGCCTGTGCCTGATGTGTATTTCTCTCCGGGACAGCAGACTATCTGTTCAGGCCAGCCTACCTCCATCAACATCCTGTCGCATTCTCCCGGTGCCACTTTTTCCTGGACAGCCATTCCGGGCTCAACAAACATATCGGGATACCAGGCTGGCACCGGGAACATGATATCCCAGACGCTGATCAATTCAGGATCAGGAACTGACAGTGTAAAATACTATGTGACACCTGTAATTCCCGGATGTCCGCCCGGAATTACACAACTTGTCACAGTAAAAATCAAACCAAGTCCGCAGGTCACCAATACAATCACCCAATTCCAGCAATGCTCCATGGGTATCACCTCCATTTCCCTGCAAGCAAATTTTCCCGGATCAACATACACATGGTCAGCCACCGGGAGTTCCAGTTACCTGACCGGGTATCTGCCCGGAAGCGGTCCTGTAATCAATCAGCAGTTGGGGAATTCAGGTTTTAATAACGAAATCGCGACCTATGTCGTTACACCTTTCGCCAACGGCTGCAGCGGCATCCCTGCTGATTTCGTGGTGACTGTTTTTCCGGTTCCGGATATTGTTTTTACACCGGCATCACAAACCATTTGTTCCGGGGATATCTGCATTGTAAACCTTCAGTCACAGGTGAGTGGAACCTCTTTCACCTGGACTTCCTCTGCAAGTTCACCAGCTGTTGGCGGATATGCACCCGGAAGCGGGGCACAGATTGACCAGGTGTTGTTTAACACGGGCCTGCCCGGGACGGTCACCTATTTTGCAATTCCATCTGCCAATGGTTGCATAGGAGTGGGAAAAGCCAGTGTGATCACGGTTAACCCGGTTCCGACGATCTCACAACCGCTTTGTTTTGACCAGGTTACTACGACAAACGCAAAACCAATCCGGCTTTTTGGCGGCCGGCCTTATGGCGGAGCTTATTCCGGGAATGGTGTTAACGGCAATCTTTTCAATCCGTCTGCTGCCGGTTCCGGGATCCATCAGGTTACGTATACTTATACCAATAGTTATCTGTGCTCCGCATCTGAAAGTCATACGATCACTGTGATGAATTTAACTTTCAGCTGTGGCAGTAACCTGATTGATGTCCGCGACGGAAAATCCTATAAAACCTCGATGATAGGCGGCAGGTGCTGGATGGCAAAGAACCTGTCATTTGGTATTAAACTGGATTCGCCAACCACTGCGCAGTCAGACAATTGTGTTGCGGAAAAATATTGCCTGCCATCTGATCCGGCTTGTTCGGAATATGGGGGGCTGTATCAATGGGACGAATTGATGCAATACAGCCATACATCGAATAACCAGGGCCTCTGTCCGCCGGCATGGCATGTGCCTTCCGAAGCGGAATGGCAGTCATTGATCAACAATATTTCTTTTGGGATTCCGCCTCCCGCTGATGGAATTGCAGCCGGATTCCTGAAGGATCCGTTTCTCAATCCAGGATTCAGTGCAGTGCCGGAGGGAATCCTTTACCTGAACAACAGCTGGGGTTTCATGGCAAATCCGCTTACAGTCACCATGTTTTGGACTGCTGATGCAACCGGCTATGATCGTGCAGTGGCCAGGGGAATGAATACCTTCAATTCCAGTGTTTCAAGGTACGAGGGCAGTCGTGGCAACGCATTTTCTGTTCGATGCATCAAGGACGCGCCATGATGCCTGACAAACCTGCCGGTTAAAGATAAATAATCCTTACACTTTGTTTTAAATCAGGGTGCAAGCTTAAGGCTACCGGGCAGGTCTTAACCACATACTCCAGGATTTTCTTCTCTTTTTCCGAATAATCCAATGGAGGAAACGTGAGTTCGAGGATGATTTCAGCGATGCGGCGCGGAGGCTCACTGGTCATGATCTTGGTGATCTTCACCCTGGTCCCGTCAATGTTGAAGTTATGGGTGCGGGCGGCAATGCCCATGATGGTGATCATGCAACTGCCAAGAGCCGTTGCTACAAGATCGGTCGGAGAGAAATATTCCCCTCGTCCCTGGTTATCGGTTGGTGCATCCGTTATGATTTTGTTTCCCGATTGAAGGTGGGTGGCTTCTGTACGAAGTTCACCGATATAAAGTGTTTCTGCTGTTGCCATGTTTCGATTTACGATTTACGATTTACGATTTACGATTGACCAATGACCAATGACTAGTGATATACTTAGATTCTGGATTTGTTTATTACTTGAATTCAAGATTCATGTTTTTATTTGTAACCGATGGCGGCGTATCCCACCCAATGGTGCATGTTGGCTATTGCTGTCTTTCCCATTTCCAGGTCTTCGACCGGAATGGCGGGCTGCATGATTGAATTGGCATACCCCAGCAAAACTCCTTTCATCGGATTTGTCCGCAGGTTTTGTTCAAGGTAAAAGGCGGTCAGCAATCCGAATGGAACCGAGTAGCGTCCGCACCAAGTCCATTTATATGCGCGGAAATTTGTATCCTGCACAGTATATTGGTTAAATTGCCGGAGTTTGCTCTTTGTGATCTGACCCAGCAGGCAATCATTAATAATCTCGTATTCACGTGCCAATACCTTTTTGTACCCGGCACTGTCGCAACCAAAGGGAGCGTAATTTTGCCCTCCCCAGTCTTCATCCCCGTAATGCACTGCATCATTGGATATAACAATGGCTATATCCTTGTTCCAGCCCAGATTGAGTTCCTGCATTAATTTTGCCAGCGCCAGGGCAAGTGATCCTCCCAGCTCGTCCATCTTATCGAATGACATGTAAGGAATCAGGATAGGCACAATCTCAATTTTCCGGTTGTAATACTGCAGAACAGGTATAAGCGCTTCGATCGAATGTTCGGACTGATGTATTGAGTCGTGTATGATAAAAGTGGATCGGGGAAGCTTGTTCATTATCTTTTCCCTGAGTATGGAAACTTTCACAGGGCCATATGGTTCGGACCATCGGTCATAACTTTCAAAAACCATTTTGTCTTCGAGTCCGAACTTTTTAGCTTTATGCGCAACACCGATCAGGATTACCGTGGAGGCCTTTACATTCCGCAGAACGGCAGGATAGAGCCACTCGGCATAGGCATAATCATCGTGAGGACAAATTGCCACCTTCCAGGGTGTGAATTTCTTGATATTATTGCGATTCCAGGTATCCAGGATCTTCTGGCCCTGCAGGTTGAATATGCGGTTCATTACCGAATCCATCTGCCAGGTTTGTGTAGGAAATCCAACCAGGTCAACCGGTTTGCGGACCTTATCAGCGGGCCTGCCACTGGTGAGGAACGACAGGCAAATTATTAAAAAGCAAATCCTGAAGGACATTTTGATTTACGATTTACGATTTACGATTTTACGATTTTACGATTTTTATCGATGAGGTGAAAAGTTGCATGTAAAAGTATATCTATTTCAGTTTATGGCATGCCACTGTTCATAAAATACTTAGGTGAAGGTGGCAATCCGACTACCAAATTCAAACAGCCAGGATACAAACTAAAAAATGGTACTTTTGCAAATCATCTCGTAAACATCCGTTGCAGTCAGTTTTATCATCAGAGCTTAATTTTCGCGATCGGGGCGGGATACAACCAATGGATGGCCGGAAGGTCAG
>CAZPWZ010000146.1:0-6220 GCA_964590675.1 uncultured Draconibacterium sp. | reverse complement strand
CACCTCATCGTGATGGGCGCCAATGGCATTGATTATTTCCGAATTTTCCTTAAACTTCTCGGCCATCTTCATACCAAGCACGGCATGTGGCAATTCAGGCTCGGTATCAGGCACTTTCCCGATATCATGCAACAATCCGGCACGTTTTGCCAGTTTAGGATTCAAACCCAGTTCGGCCGCCATGGTCGCACACAGCTTGGCAACTTCAATGGAATGCTGCAGCAGGTTCTGCCCGTATGAGGAGCGGTATTTCATCTTGCCGATCATGCGTACCAGTTCATGGTGCATGTTATGGATTCCAAGGTCGATGCTGATCCGTTTGCCGGTCTCTATGATTTCCTGCTCGATCTGTTTTTTTGTTTTTGCAACAACCTCTTCGATGCGTGCAGGGTGAATCCGGCCGTCCGTAACGAGTTTGTGAAGGGAGAGCCGGGCGATTTCGCGGCGTACCGGGTCAAAACCCGATAGTAAGATAGCATCAGGTGAGTCGTCGATGATGATTTCAACCCCGGTCAGTGATTCAAGGGTACGAATGTTGCGCCCTTCACGGCCAATGATCCGGCCTTTAATTTCCTCACTTTCAATATTAAAGACGGAAACAGTGTTTTCAATCGCATGTTCTGATGCAGTACGCTGAATGGTTTCGATGATGATTTTTTTGGCCTCCGTATTCGCGGTCAGCTTGGCTTCATCAATGATATCCTTGATATGAACAATGGCCTCTGATTTTGCTTCCTCCTTGAGCGTCTCGATCAGCTGGGTTTTGGCTTCCACTGCCGAAAGACTTGAAATGGCCTCAAGCTTTTCAACCTGGACCTTCATGGCCTTGTCAAGATCGGTCTGTTTTTTATTGATGATCTCGAGCTGCTGCGAAAGGGTTTGCTTTATGGTGCCAATCTCTTTCTGCTTTTTGGCAAACTCTTCAACCTTTTGATTTAAGGTGCCCTCTTTCTGTTTCAGCCGGTTTTCATTCCGGGCAACCTCCTCGTTTTTCTCATGAATGAACTTTTCATGTTCACCCTTCAGTTGAAGAAATTTTTCCTTTGCCTGCAGAATCTTTTCTTTTTTAACAACTTCGGCCTTTTCCATGGCCTCTTTCAGCAGCACATCGCGTTTGCGTTCGAGCGCCCTGTTTAAAATAGTTCCCGTAATAACACCTCCCAGGATGATACCAGTCACCCCAATGATGATATATAGCAGAATTCCTCCCATCGATATAGTTTTTAATTGTAATACCTCCTAATAGAGGTGATACTCAGTTAGTAAAATGAAGGAACACGGAGAATAAAGAAAAAACCCGCACTAATCAGCGAGGTATTGATAAACCTCTAACGACACGAATAGGACTGCCAAACTTTTCGAACTTCTACTGTACGGGGGTAAACCCGATTCTCCTGCCGAAGCGGGAGTGAGGCCTGTCCTACGAGCTAGTGAGCGTTGTCCTAATATTTGTAATGTTAGGTTTACAAACTGTCTGAATTAATGCGGGTAAATTTTCAGATTTATTTTCAAAGAACGGTTGCGGCCCAATACTAAAATTGTTCGTCAAGCGCCTGATCAATTGCCATAAGTTTGGCCTTCCATGTTGCTTCTTTTTCCGTCAGTAACTGATCATTCTGCAAATATCCGGTGGCATATTCCAATGCAACCATGGCCAGGAGGTCCTGTTTATCTTTGTAAGCGTAACTGCCGGAATAATCTTTAATACGTTTATCAATTAATTTGGCAGCATTGCGAAAAAGCTCCTCATGTTCTTTGTCAATCGCCAACCGGTATGATCGCTCGGCGATTGGTAACGATATGGATAGTTCCTCCATTAGCCTGTTTACGAATTCCCTTCTAAGTATTTAAAAGCCCTATGCATTTATCAATTTCCCGCACAAGTTCGTTGATTTTCAATTTTGCTTCTACGTTTCCTTCCTTTGTTTCTAGTGTTTTAGCTAATTTTAATAATTTACTCTTCTCTTCAAGTTGTTTTATCGTCAGTTTTTGTTCGTTTATAACCGCGTTTAAATCCTGAATCTCATTGATTAATCTGGTATTTTCGGCGCGGGTTGATTGATGCTGTTCTATCAGTTTCCTCAACTTGTATTCGATCCCGGAAACCAATGTGGCGACATCCTTCATTTCGCTGTCTCCTAATTTAATTTATGCAAAGATAATTATTTTTTTTCTTTTTTTTCAACAATGAGTCTCACCTTTTCTTCTTTCCCTGATTAAGCAATAAAAACAAATCCGGTAAAAAAAAACAGCCATGAATGAACAATTTCTTTCCTACCTGTGGAAGTACAGGCAAATCAACGCGGGATTGAGAACTGTGTCGGGCGACCTGCTTACCATCCTGCACCCCGGGGATCAGAACAGGGACAGCGGTCCTGATTTTTTCAATGCCCGTTTACGCATCGGTAACACGATCTGGGCCGGGAATGTCGAGATTCATGTTCGTGCTTCCGATTGGTACCGGCACGGACACCAAACGGATCCTGCTTACGACAATACGATCCTCCATGTGGTTTATGAACACGACGCTAATGTAAGTAATCAAAATGGAGAGGAGATACCGACACTTGTTCTCCATGATCAGTATCCGGATAGGACATTTGAACAGTACCAGCTCATGATGGACAACAGGCAATGGATTCCCTGCTATAACCAGTTGAAGGAACACCATGATGTCAGGTTTGGACTCTGGGCCCCGTCACTGGCGGTGGAGCGGCTGGTCAACAAATCGGTGGGCATCAGGGCGCTTTGGGAAAGCTGCGGACGCGACTGGGAGGAGGCTTTGTACCGGCACCTTGCTATGAGTTTCGGTTTCAGGATCAATGGGTTGCCTTTCGAGTTGCTTGCCAAATCGGTCCCGCTTAAAATCGTACGTCAGCATTGCACCAGCCTGTTCCGGACAGAAGCGCTTTTTTTCGGTCAGGCCGGCATGCTGAATGCTGATCTTCAGGACGATTATCCTCAATCTCTTTGGCATGAATACCGCTTTTTGGCTGATAAATATAACCTTACGCCACTGCAAGAAAGTAACTGGAAGTTCCTTCGCCTGAGACCGTCGAACTTTCCAACCCTGAGGATAAGCCAGTTTTCAGGATTTATCACCACTTCGCAGGCGAGATTTTTCAACATGCTTGAATCCCTGAACCTCAGCGAGGTGGTTGCATCGTTCAATATTCCGGCTTCTGCATACTGGAACACCCATTATCTTTTTGACAAACCCTCATCATCCCGGCCTAAAATAATGGGTCCGGGAAGTGCCAATTTGCTTGTTATCAACGGACTTGTACCATTTCTTTTTTTCTATGGACTTGAAAAAGATGAACCTTCCCTGCGTGAAAAGGCTTTGAATTTGCTGGAGCAACTTGCCCCTGAGCAAAATTCGGAAATCGGACCCTGGGAAACTGTCGGAATAACCTGTGAAAATGCCCTGCATTCACAGGCGCTGCTGCATCTTAAGCGGAGCTATTGCGACAAAAAGCAATGCCTTGGATGCAGAATTGGCAGTACACTGTTAGCTCGGGGGTGATAATAAGTTGAACATGTTTCACAAATCCGCCAGATTATGAATATGGGTAAAACATATAAGCTTGTCCTGCAGTGGGTGAGCAACTACCTGACATACAACCGCACGGAACAGCGTGGGATTTTTGTTTTATGTCTTATTTTGTTGGGTTTGATCATTGCGAATTCGGTGATCCCATCCGGGACATTTCAGAAACCACCTGATTTTTCAAAATTTGCCAGCGAGATCAGCGAATTTGAAGTGGCATGGAAGCGGGCCGCCGATTCCGACAGCATTGCCCGCATAAGGAAATATGTGAGCTACCGGAACGTGCCCGGTGTTTATAAGTATGATTCCCTGAGATCCAATGTACTGAAATCAAAACCGGTCCTGCTGATCGAATTAAATGCGGCCGACAGCTTTGATTTACAGCAACTTCGCGGAATCGGACCATCGTTTGCACGACGCATCATAAACTATCGTGAACGCCTGCGCGGCTTTAGCGATAAAAGGCAACTACTGGAAGTCTTTGGCATGGATACCAACCGGTTCCGGTTAATCGAGGCCAATGTGATGGTGAATCCCGACTCTGTTCACCCGATTGACCTGAATACCGTGACATTTAAAGAACTCCTTCGCCATCCCTATTTTCCATTCACGGTGACTAAAAATATCATGATCTACCGGCAGAAGAAGAAGACTATCAAATCCCTGGAAGAATTGCAAAGTATTGAGGGTGTGAGCGATTCACTTTTCAGGAGGATGTTCGTCTACCTGAGGCTCCGCCCATGATCCGTCGTCGGGCTCATCGTCGTCACCCCAATCCCATGATTTTTGCTGTGGTCCCTGGTTGCGGTAATACACTGCAAGTACGATACCGGCGAGAAGCCCCATGAGATGTGATTCCCATGAGATGGGCTGGTTTGGAAAGAATTGCGGGAAGATGCCCCAGATGAGTCCGCCGTAAAGAAATGCCACCAGGAGTGTGATGACCATCAGCCCTTTTTCACGCCGTATGATCCCGCTGAAAAACAAAAAAGAGGCCAGGCCATAAATGATCCCGCTGGCACCGATGTGGGCGCCGTTACCCCTTGCCAGCACCCAAACCCATATCCCGGTTATAATGTAAAGCAGTCCCAGGATCATCCAGGCGATATCCTTGTAGAAATAAAAAAGGAAGGCGCCCAGCACGAGCAACGGAATTGAATTGGCAAACAGGTGGGCCAGGTCGGCATGCAGGAATGGGGAGGTGAAAATCCCGATCAGCCCCTTTGCCTGCATCGGATAAAGACCCCAGTTGTTTAATTCCAGGTTGAAGATAATATCTGCTCCTTTGATGAGCCAAAGGATGACCAGGAATAAAAACGGGTAAAAAAAACTCCGGTAAAATCTTATTTTTTCTTCGTCGTGCACGGCATAATATTTCTCGTTAAAATTAGTTAAAATAGCATCACAAAAATGCCGGAAGAAAAAATATCGGTACCTTTGACCATTCAAAACCATTGTTAAACAAGCTATTTAAGATGAATAAATCCATATTTATGCGCAGTTCAGGATTCGGTGTTATGATGATCCTTTTACTGTTTATTTCTGCAACAGGGCTGTCTCAAATTAACAAACAGGACCCGAACGCAGGCCTTAAAAAGTTCAATTCGGCCATGCAACTGATCAATTATGCATATGTCGATACGATCAACGAAGCAAACCTGGTTGAGAAGGCGATCGTTGAAATGCTGAAAGACCTGGACCCGCATTCGGTTTACATATCCAAAAAGGATGTTAAGCGTGCAAACGAACCCCTCGAAGGTAATTTCGACGGGATAGGGGTTCAGTTTGAGATAATCAAGGATTCGATTTCCGTTGTGCACGCCATCCCGGGCGGTCCGTCAGAAAAACTTGGCATCATGTCGGGAGATAAAATTGTGAAAATAGACGGCGAGGCTGTAGTCGGGAAACAGGTTACCAACCAGTTCGTGCTTGATCATCTGCGGGGTAAACGTGGAACAAAAGTCGATGTTTCCATATATAGAAGGGGAAAAAAAGAGCTCATCGATTTCACCATTACACGGGATAAAATTCCGATCACAAGCATCGATGCGGCTTACATTATCAGGCCCGGGATCGGGTACATCAACCTGAATAAATTTGCACAAACCTCCATGCAGGAGTTTTATGATGCGGTGACCCAGTTGAAATCAAAGGGCATGGAAAGTATGATCCTGGATCTTCGTAATAATTCCGGCGGCTACATGGGAACATCCATTGAACTGTCGGATGAATTCCTCGGCCCGGGCAAACTGATCGTTTATACCCAGGGCAGGCAGGCCCAGCGCGAAGATTTTTATTCTTCAGCCAGGGGAAAGTTCGAAAAGGGCAAACTGGTGATCATGATCAATGAAAATTCTGCTTCGGCCAGCGAAATTGTCTCGGGAGCCATACAGGATTGGGACAGGGGTATCATCGTCGGCCGCAGGTCATTCGGTAAAGGGCTTGTACAGCGGCCGTTCCAGCTTCCCGACAGTTCGCAGATCCGGCTTACCACGGCACGTTATTACAATCCGTCAGGTAAAAGCATCCAAAAGCCGTATGCTGACGGCATCGATAAATATTATGAAGATTTCAGCAACAGGGTGAAGCATGGCGAACTTGTTCATCCCGACAGTATAAAATTTCCTGATTCACTCAAGTTCTACACTTCGAAAAAGAGGGTGGTATATG
>CAZPWZ010000145.1:0-6240 GCA_964590675.1 uncultured Draconibacterium sp. | reverse complement strand
TGTATGCCTGCACCCACATATCCCAATGACGGTACATCAGGTCGTCGTAGATCCGGCCACTTGCTTTCGGAAGCCCTTCGTACAATTCGCTATATTGTTTTTCAGGATAAACATCGGCAGTAAAAAGTATTTTCTTCATATCAGGCGAATACCTGAACCCGTTGATCCCGTTTTCGATAAAGGTGACCTGTTTCCGGTTGCTCCCGTCGGGACTCATTTCCCAAACCTGCATTGAACCGGATTCGGCCGACATGAAAGCGATCTTTTTTCCATCGGGTGTCCACATGGCCTGGTATTCACTGAATTTCGTGTTCGTGATCCGTTTGAAATCCTTCCCGTCGGCACCGATGGTATATAGTTCACGGTTTCCTTTGTTTTGAGCCAGGTCATAATAGGTGACCCCATACAAAACGGTTTTCTGATCCGGGGAGAGTTCTGGTTCGCTTAAACGGCCAAAACTCCAGAGCACTTCCGGGGTCATCAGGTCGCTTTTGAGCTCCGGGATCTGTTTTTCAATCAGCGGTGCCTCTTCAGTTGTTTTCTCTTTGGGTTTGCATGAATACATCCCGGTAACCAAGATCGCCAACAGGAGCAAGGTTATTTTTTTCATAGGATGTGATTTTGATTTTTTTTTCTAATTGATTAGTCATTCAGGTATTTTCCAAGGATAGCAAGCAATTCGCGCGAATCAATCGGTTTGGAAATATAATTATCGCAGCCTGCGGCGATGCTGTTTTCCCGCTCACCCTTCAGCGCATATGCCGTTTGAGCAATGATCGGAAGGTTTTTATGATTCTTTTTAATGGCCTGTGTGGCTTCATATCCATCCATTCCAGGCATCCTTATATCCATCAATACAAGGTCAAAATGCTGGCTGTCACAAAATTCAATAGCATCCATCCCGTTTTTCGCCCAGGTAAGTTTCACCCCGGTCCGCCTCAGGATCCGATCCAGCAGGAAGTAGTTGGAGTCTTCATCTTCAACCACAAGTATGTTCTTTGACCCCCATATCTGGGCCAAAGATGTTGATGGCATTGTTTTTACCGTTTCCGTGATCGTTACAGGTGTGACCTGCAGCGGAAAAAGGACATAAAATACGGTTCCTGTGCCACGTTCGGATTCGAGCCGGATTTCGCCACCGAGGAGGCGAATCAGGTTTTTTGAAATGGTCAGGCCCAGGCCTGTGCCCCCGTATTTCCTTGTATTTGTATCATCAACCTGTCGGAAGCGCTCGAAAATTATGGCGTGCATCTCCTCCGGTATACCGATCCCGGTGTCACGCACAAAAAATTCGATGAATGAATCCATCCCGATATTTTTCAGGGTGTATCCAAATTCCACAAAACCTTCATCCGTGAACTTGAGCGCATTTTCGATCAGGTTGGTCATTATCTGGCGAAGCCTGTTTCCGTCAGTGAGGATCGAAAAGTCCTTGTCCATATTGCCGGGCAGGCAATTGAGAATGACCTTGGTCTTATTGGTTTTTCGCTTTACCTCATTCAGCGTGACAGAGAGGTTGGCCATCAGGGTATTTATCAGACAGTCCTTGATCTCTACCTTGATCTGACCGGACTCGATCTTTGCAACATCAATAATATCATCGATGATCCGCATGAGATCCGTCCCCCGTTCCTTGATAATCCGGATGAATTCCGCCCTTTCTTCCTCGGAAACTCCGGCATCGGATAACAGGGTCGAGAAACCGAGGATGGCATTCATCGGGGTCCTGATCTCATGCGACATGTTCGATAAAAAGGCCGATTTTAACTTATCTGATTCTTCGGCTTTTTCCTTGGCTGCAATGAGATTTTTTTCGATGCGCTTCCGGTCTGTTATATCACGATAAATGCCATAAGCCCCGCAGATTTTTCCATTGATTGAAATTGGTGTGACCAGGATCGACACATCGATGAGATGGCCATCCTTATGCCTGCGTTTTGTTTCATTTTCGGTGACGATACCCTGCGTGGCATCCTGGGTGATCTTAACAGATTCAGCAGCGTTTGCAGGATCGGATATGAAGTCGTCGATATTTTTATTCTGTATTTCACCAGGAGCGTACCCGTAAAGCCGGGTGAATTCCGAATTTGATTTTAAAACCCTGCCCTCCTTGTCAATCATGATGATCGCCTCTGTGCTCCCTTCAAAGAGCTGATCGAGGTAGGCCTTTTCCTTAAGGAATGAGTCCTCCACGCCTTTTCGTGAAATAACAATGGCGATCTGGTCGGCAACGAATTTGAGCAGTTCAAATTCACGGCTGGTATATCGTTCGGGATCGGTATAACTTTGAACAGCAATTACTCCAATGACTTCATGGTCGACTATCAATGGAACACCCATCCATACTTTTGAAGGGGTGCCTATGATCTCTATCTGCCCGGTACGCGCCAGTTCTTCGATGATCTGCTTTGTTGCCAGGAGTGGAGTCCGGGTTCTTATTACATACCCGGTAATGGTTTTTCCGGCCGGGAAGCTCGCAAACTTATCCTTGGAGTCGATCTGGAACGGCAGCGATATTGTATCACTGACCTTATCGTACATAGCGACATAAAAATTTTCGACATCGATGATCTTGCTCAGGTTTGCATGGATCGATTGAAAAACTTCATCCACACTGCCGGATGTATAGGATGCCTTTGAAATCTCGAATAAAACCGATTGGATGATCTCCGCGTTTTTTTGCTCGGTGACATCGGAAATGAACCCTTCGATATGAAGCAGCTGCCCTGCCTCATTAAAAATTCCCTTTGCCCGTTCCCAAACCCATTTAATTTTTCCATCGGCACATATGATCCTGTATTCCAGCGTGTATGGTTTCGTGTGGTTCAGGCTTTCCTGCACATCGTTCCATATTCGTTCCCGGTCCTCTTTGACAATGATCTCGTTGTATGAAATCTTTTTGTTGTAAAGGATATCATCGGGCTGGTATCCTGTCATTTCGTAACAACCGTCGCTGATAAACTCCATAGTCCATTGCTGATCGTTTCGACAACGATAAACCATACCCGGCAGATTGCCAAGCAGGGTGTTGAACTGCCTGGTGGTATCGTATACCTCTTCCATTCTCCTTTTCCGCTCCGATAGATCCATAAAGGTTTCAAGAATAAAGGTCTCATTTCCGATTTGAACAGATGCAGCCGATTTTAATATCGAGATCTCATTACCTGCTTTCCTGATAAGCTTACATTCAACACGATCGGCCGGTTTTCCCTTCTCAAGGATCGGGCACATGTCATCGTCATGTGGACATATCCGGTCACGGCATGAGGTCAGCAGGAGTTCATTTTCATCACTGAATCCCATGATATCCAGTCCTGTGGAATTGATCATGCGAATCTTTTTATCCTGGCCTATGATCATGATACCGAATGGAATGGCATCAAAGATTTTTCTTAGTTTTTCTAGTTGTTCAGATTGATAATTCATCACAGGTAAATTAAAGCAAGCAGTTTATATGTAACGTCGCACATGGCTACGGTAAATTTCCCAATCTTTGCCAAAGCGTTTCGCCAGAAACATCTCTTCGGATCTGATAATTTTATGATGGATGAATATGCCATACAGGGTGAACGAGATATTGATCAGGTCAGGAAAATAGAGACAGGAGGCAATCGCGATCAAATGGACACTGGTATAAATCGGGTTTCGGCTCAGGCGATAAACGCCGCCTGTCATCAGCTTGGTTTCCCCGATTGGTAAACCGACCTTGAGTGACCGCCCAAGATCCAGAAATGCCATTGAAATGGAGAGGGTGCCTAGCCAAAGCATCCCTGTTGCAAGCCAGGACAAGTAGTCGGGTACAATGACATATCCGAGGTTTGGAAAAATCGCTTTTAGCATAAATAATCCCCAGGAAGTAAAAATGGCAATTTTCCCGGAATAAAAGTCAAATGCTTCGATGGTTGGAACACCCAGCAAGTCTGCGCCGCCCTACTTTAAATGGATCGCCCTTACCAGCAATACCATTCCGCTGACAGTAAAGGCAAGCAAAACAACATAGCTGTGGATGGGCATGATTTTTTTTTTGTAAATTTAGTAAAAAACATAATGGTGAACCGGATTTACGAAGTGTGATGCACTATTTGTGACCATTATGCCGGCATGAGCCATGAATCTCGTATCCGGAAAATTAAAATCCATACCTTTGCTGCTCACTTCGATACCCTATGTCTTCGGTCTTACTGGTTGAAAATCTAGCACGTTCCTATGGCGAAAAGAACTTGTTTGAAAATATTTCATTCGTTCTCAGCCAGTCGCAGAAAGTTGCCTTGATTGCACGCAACGGAGCGGGCAAAACGAGTCTCCTGAATATTATCGCCGGCCTTGAACCCTGCGATGCAGGTGTTGTCACCATGTTCAACCGCGATTCGTTCGAATACCTGAAACAGGAACCTGAACTTGATCCTGCACGAACGGTATTTGAAGAGGTGTATTCGCATTCCAATGAAATCCAGCGGACCATCCTGAATTACGAGCATGTAATCAAAGGGACCAGCAAGGAGGAAATTCAGCATGCCATCGGGCAGATGGATGCCATGCAGGGCTGGGAATATGAAACCCGGGTGCGACAAATCCTGACGCAGTTGAAGCTGCCTGATCTCGACCAGCGGATAGGCACGCTTAGCGGGGGACAGCGGAAACGGGTAGCCCTGGCAAAGGTGCTCATCACAGAGCCTGAATTCCTGATCCTGGATGAGCCAACGAACCACCTCGATGTGGAAATGATCGAATGGCTGGAAGAATATCTTTCGAAAACAAGCATCACCCTGCTGATGGTGACCCATGACCGTTATTTTCTCGACCGCGTATGCGACGAGGTGCTGGAGATGGAAAATGCAGCCGTATACAAGTACCGGGGTAATTATTCATACTTTCTTGAAAAGCAGGCTGAGCGGCTTGACAACCAGAATAAGGAGGTTGAACGGGCGCAAAACCTGCTGAGAACCGAACAGGAATGGATGCGCCGCATGCCTAAGGCCCGCACGACCAAGGCGAAGGCCCGCATCGACAGTTTTTATGATCTTCAGGACAAGGCCTCGGGAAAGGTTTATGAGGAAAAGTTTACCTTGAACATCGAGGGTTCGCGCATGGGAAACAAGATCCTCGAGATCAATGATGTATCCTTCAAATGGGGCGAATTGCAGATTTTAAGGGGATTTACATACACATTCAAGCGCAATGAAAAAATAGGCATTGTCGGGAAAAACGGATCGGGAAAATCGACCTTTCTGGATATTATCACGGGAAAAATCAGGCCACAGAAGGGACATATCCAAAAAGGAGAGACCATCCAGTACGGTTATTACAAGCAGCAGGGGCTGGTTTTTGATGAACAAACGAAGGTGATCGATGTAGTGCGGGAGATTGCGGAAGTGGTCCGGCTCAGCAATGGGGACACCATATCGGCCGCAGCATTCCTGAATTATTTCATGTTTCCGTATCCGTCCCATTTTCAACCGGTTTACAAACTGAGTGGCGGGGAGAAGCGCCGGCTTTATCTTGTGACGGTACTCATGCGCAGTCCGAATTTTTTGATCCTGGACGAGCCCACCAACGACCTCGATATTCTGACGCTGAACGTTCTGGAGGAGTACCTTGCCTCATTTAACGGATGTGTTGTAGTTGTTACACACGACAGGTATTTTCTTGATAAAATCGTTGATCACCTGTTTGTATTTGATGGTGATGCCGTCATCAAGGATTTTCCCGGGAATTACACCCAGTACAAAAACTGGCTTGACGACCGGAAGAAGCAGGAACAGTTGCAGAAACGGGTTGCAGTCAGAAAAACGGAGGCGGAAAAGCCTGTTGCGTCTGCCAGCAACAAGTTATCTTTCAGGGAACGGCGTGAAATGGAGACCCTGGAGAAGGAGATCGCCATGCTGGAGCAGGAAAAGTCGGAAATTGAGGCCGATCTTCAGTCGGGGACCCTCGATCCCGGGACACTTACACAGCGCTCGGAGCGATGGGCGGCCATTCTCCCGGAAATTGAATTGAAGACTGATCGCTGGATGGAACTCAGCGACAGGGATGTGCCATAAAATCATGTACATTTGGCGGGCAAAAAGCTGTTTTCTACATGGATTTAAATAGCAGTGACTTTTTAGTTGAGGAAACCGTGCAGCAGTCGCTGGTTGCGGCGAATGCATTCGGAAAGCTGAGCCAGGAAGAAACGGACCGCATTGTTCATGCAGTTTACCGTGAAGCGTTTAACAACCGCTGGAACCTGGCGGAGATGAC
>CAZPWZ010000144.1:0-6240 GCA_964590675.1 uncultured Draconibacterium sp. | reverse complement strand
CCTGCGTATTGCTAGTAAATGTGCAACCCGTAGTCAAGGAAAAATGAAGGAGGTTAGGGTCATATATACCCTGGACATGGATTATTTCGTTGAATTATACCGCCGCGCTGAAATTGCGAATGAAAATAAAGCAGATCTTTTCATCTGCATCCATTGCAATGCCAATGACAAACACACACTCAAAGGTGCTGAAACATACGTAATGGGCTTGCATAAATCGCAGGCGAATCTCGAGGTCGCCAAGCTCGAAAATGCTGCCATTTTACTGGAGTCTGATTATCGGTCGACCTACGACGGATTTGATCCGAATGCCGACGAGTCCTATATCATTTTTTCATTGAATCAGAATGCCAATCTTGCCCAGAGCACGACATTTGCAGCCGGTATCCAGGAGCAGATGGTCGAGCGCGTTGGGATGAATAACCGGGGAGTGCGGCAGGCCGGATTCATTGTCTTATATAAGACTGCCATGCCCAGCGTGCTGGTTGAGGTCGGGTACCTAAGTAATCCTACTGAAGAGAAATTCCTGGTATCCTCCAAAGGCCAGGATTATATTGCGTCGGCCATTTTCAGAGCGTTCAAGAGTTACAAGGAAAATTTAACCAGCACATTGTCAACAAGTTTTAGTGAAAATCCACCGGCGAAAACGCAGCCGGTCAGGAGGGACCGGACCAACACGGATCTGAACAGCCAGTCAGGCTCATTGTCATACAGGGTACAGATTGCTGTGACCACCGAAGATATCGGGGTGGATGCCCCGCGGTTTTCGCAGTTCCGCCAGGTTAAAATGTATCAGCATGGCGGGATGTATAAATACACCGTCGGGGATGAAACTTCCCTGAATGGGGCACAAAAACTAATGGATCAGGTGAAAAAAAAGGGGGTTAAAGATGCGTTCATCGTTATTTTCAGGAATGGGGAGCGCATCCCGCAAGATGAGGCGAACCAATTGCTTGGAAAGTAAAAAGTTTTATTTGTAAGTTTGCATAAAACCCGTGCAGTGAAAATCAGAAAAGAGATCAAAGTAGGCATAACATTCGTATTGGCAACTGCAATACTTATCTGGGGTCTGATGTATCTTAAAGGTCTTGAATTACTTAAGACCAGCCGTACATTCTATGCCGTATACGACCAGGTAAATGGCCTTGTTGCGGCGAATCCGATCTCCATCAAGGGGATGAAGGTCGGACAGGTTAAGAAATTGTATTTCGATCAGACCAATCCAAAAAATATCATTGTTGAGCTCTATGTCCTTGGAGATTATCCGATCTCGAAAAATTCTGTCGCACGCATCTTCAGCTCAAGCCTGCTTGGTGCACCCGAGGTGGAGATCATTCCCGGCGATTCACGCGAAATGGCAGAATCGGGCGACACCCTGTTTTCCTCGATCGAAGCAACTCTCGGACAGGAGGTGAACAAACAGTTGCTTCCGCTGAAGACGAAGGCGGAAAATCTGATCAGCTCCATTGATACCATTGCGATAATCATTCAACAGGTTCTTAACAACAATACCCGCCAAAACCTGGTTGCCGCCATTGAAAATGTAAAGCAAACGCTCGAGAATATTGCCAACACCACGCACAACCTTGATACCCTGATGGGATCACAGCGTAACAACCTGTCAAAAATCATCTCCAACGTTGAGTCGATCAGCAGTAATCTGAAAAAGAATAATGATAAAATAACCAACGTCCTTTCCAATTTTTCTGATATCAGCGATTCACTTGCCAAAGCCAGGATTCCCTTTACGATTTCACAGGTAAATAAAGCTATCGGCGATCTTGACCTGGTGCTTCAGCGGATCAATAATGGGGAGGGAACAGTTGGACAGCTGCTTAGCAATGAACAGCTTTACAAAGAGGTTGAAAAAGCTGCCCGTGACCTCAACCTGCTGCTTGAGGATATTAAGAAAAACCCGGCCAAGTACGTGAAGGTCTCAGTATTTTAGCATTCATTAATTAAGGAATGTCATTGTTTGATGGCGGTTACCAGACAAAAATATCTGTTTTTGACATTGGCCGCCGCTTTTCTTCCCACCTGAAATTCTTCAGTTTTCGTTCGTTTTCCGGTACATCCTTCTCGGGATAAAGATGTGATTCAACCTTATCGATGTAAGTGATGCTCTTCAGCTGGTTCTGTTCAAGGAATATCAGCATGTCGCTTGAAACGGAAACATTGATGCCGATCAGGGTCCGGTCCTCCTCCCTTGAAAAGTATATCGTTTGCGCATTGCCAATCACATTGATTTTGTAAAGATCATTTTCCCTGAACTTCGCCAGGATATTGCGTCCCTTTATCTGGTTGAAACTGCTGGAATCATCGCGGGAAATAATAAATGACGAGTTGTAGAGCTTCAGCGAATCCGCCTCTCCATTGCGCATGGTAAGCCGGATCGAATCGGCCGAAAGTTGATTCGAATCGGACCAGATTACTGGATCCCTGTACATCGTTAATGCCGAATCCCGCTGCACGTAGGTAAGTGAATCACACATCCCCTGCAGGTCATGGCGGAAAAATTTCACCTTGTAAAAACAAAAAACCTGTTTGATGTTCTGTGCCGAGTCGAATGTAGCGCGAAGGGTGTCGGAATGCATGAAGAGCGAATCCTGCTTCTCAACGATCACGGCAACCGCGCTGTCGGTCATGAACGCGAATCCTGCTTTTCGCTGCATTTCACCGTAATTTCCCATCAGGAGTATGTTTTCTTTCGTGTCGACCAGCAGCGCCTTGCGAAATACCTGTCCAAACCCTCTGTTGCGCTCATAATACATGCTGTCGCCGGTAAGGAATGTTTGTTCATGATAGATCCGTGCCCGGTTCCTGAAACGCGCCACATTCAGCACGGTATTGTACCACCCGTTTTCGCAATAAATCGAATCAACTTTATCTTTGGAAATGATGTGTGAAGGACCATGGAAATAGGCCGTTTCCGTCAGGGTGTTGTACATGAGGGTATCGGAATTCATGGTGTATTCAGGATTGATCAGCAAGACCTTGTCCTTGAAGAAAAACTCCTTTCTGTCGGTATAATAATAGCCATGATGGCTAACCAGGATGTTGCTGTCATTGACAATTTTCCCCCAATAATCATATTGTGCAATCTGTGTTTTCCGGCTGTATACCAGGGTGTCGGTTGTCAGCGTGGTTTGATTGTCGACCAGCTTCACATTGCTGTTTGCATGGGCAATTTTCGTATTTCCGTCATATCGAAGCGAATCGCTGTAGAGGTTCAGCGTATCGCTGAGCTTAATCCATGCATTGCCGTAGGCGATCACACGGTTGGAGGCCTCATTCACGTAGGCGCTGTCGCAGTAAAGGAACGCACTGTCGTGGTTCATCACCACATTCCCGATGATGCGGGGCCCATCGGGGTAAATGTCCTTGTTGAACTGCCAGCTGTCGCCTGAATACTGGATCTTGGTTGGCGCTGCCTCCTCCTGGGAAAACGCCCTCAGGCTGCAAACCAGAATAATGAAGGAAATTATTCGGAAAATACGGATCATGTATCGAAAATAGTTCACAAAGATACTAAAGTCAATGTTACCAAAATTAATGAACAAATGCTTCGGGATATCCACAAAATGGGTAATTTTGAAGTCTCTATTAAACTATTCCTACTGATCCAATGAAACACAATTTCGACGCCAGGCGCAACCATGCCGAAACACAGCAAAAAACAGGATATGTCCCACGCGAAAAAGCCACCCAGGCCGATTATGACCGCATAGGCTTTATGTCGGGACTCGAAGTTCATCAGCAGTTAAAAACCAAGGAAAAGCTGTTCTGCCATTGTCCTGCCGGTATTTTCCAGAAAGCCGATGATTATGATGCTGAGCTGATCCGCCACATGCGGCCGACCCTAAGTGAACTTGGAGAATACGACGGCACCGCCCTGATGGAATTCAGGACGCGGAAAAACATCATCTACCGGATCAAGAATGAAACGGCATGTACCTATGATGTGGATGATACGCCCCCATTTCCGCTCAACCAGGAGGCGCTGCTTCAGGCCATCGATATTTCACTTCTTTCGAAACTCAAGGTGGTTGGTGAAGTGCATATTACCCGCAAGCAGTACCTGGATGGCTCCATTCCCACGGGATTTCAGCGGACTGCCATCATCGGGATCGAAGGAGAAATACAGTTAAAACACAAGAAGGTCCGGCTGATCCAGCTAAGCCTTGAAGAAGACTCATGCCGCGAGGTTTCCGACATCGGGCACGTGCGTATATACCGTACCGACCGGCTGGGAATGCCTTTGATCGAAACCGTGACATATCCTGAATTTACAAATCCGGATGAGGTCAAGGAGGGTGCCGATTACATCCGTTTCCTGAATCGCAGCACCGGCAAAGTGCGGAGTGGTATCGGCTCAACACGGGCCGATGTCAATGTGAGCTGCAAAGGGGGGACCCGGGTTGAGATCAAGGGGGTGGCTCATACCGGCTGGATGCCGGAATTAACGCACAATGAGGCGTTTCGCCAATGGGCACTGCTTGCGATCAGGGATGAACTGAATAAAAGGATCAAGGATCCCGCCGGTTGGAAGATCTCATCCAGGGAGGTCAAGGCAAAGGATTTCAAACTTGAAAATCTTGGAGTGCCTAAGAATACTGCGCTCAAGGTTTATGTGGTGAATCTTTCGCAATTCCATGGAATTTTATCGCATTTTACCCAGCCCGGGAAGATGTTTGCAGATGATTTTTCGGACCGCCTGAAGGTGATTGCCTGCATTGAAAAACCAAACATGGCGCATTCGGAAATGTTCGAAGATGCCGTTGGAGAAAAGGCATGGACCAAAGTACGTTCCCTGCTTGGCAGTAAAGAGGGAGATGCCCAGCTGATCTTCTGGGGACCCGAAGATGATATTAAAACAGCCCTCGAAACCATTGAAGAACGATGCAAATTGGCATTCGCTTGCGTACCCAATGAAACCCGGAAATCATTTGAAGACGGAACGACCATTTTCGAACGCGTATTACCTGGCGCCGACCGCATGTATCCGGATACAGATTCAGCCCCCATTCCGCTTGAAGATGCTACGATCAATGAAGCCCTGCAACGCATGCCCAAGCTGGTCAGCGAACGTATCCAGCAACTGATGGAATGGCATGTTCCTGAAGACACACACACCTATATTCTGAAAAACAACCTGGTGCCGCTGATGGAAAACGCACAGGTTGAATTAAATGTCCCCGCCAGGTTTACTTCATCGCTGTTGGCGCACACCTTAAAACACATCCAGGGCCGGTACCCGGCACTACCTGAATTTACCTATGAAAAGGTGTTTGACATGCTGAAGTACCTGGTTGAAAGGAAGCTGGATCTGGCTATTGCAAAAAGAATGCTCGTTCATCTTTACCAGCACCCTAAAATGGATTTTGAATCCATCCTGATAACCCTGAACTTTAAGCAAATCGCTAAGGAGGATATCTATGCGAAGGTTCCCTTCCTTGTCAAAAAATATAAAGAAATACGGACTTCGCCCGACGATGCTGCCGGATTGCGCTGGGTAATGGGCAACCTGAACAGGCTGGCTACCGGAAATATTTCCCTGAGCGAGTTAAGCAAAGGGATCAGCCTCTAATGCAAGACGAAATGCAAAATGCAAAATGCAAAAATCAAAATTACCACACACACTGTGTTCTAACACATAGCTGACAATTTTGTCACGTATCACGTGTCACGATTTAACCACCAACTCACCAATTCACCAACTAATATGAGCGAAGATATTTTCCAGGGATACAAAGGGCGCGCACTCGAAGTACTGCAAAAGTTTAATGCCAGGGTATGGGCCAGGGTCAGGGTCGACAGCAGCAGGGGCACATTTGAAGGAACCATCCTTCCCCGGGCCGAAAACACGGACGACAAGCACATTGTCCTGAAAATCTTTACCGGGTACAACATCGGTGTCGACATCGATGGCATAACCGGGATTGAAGAACTTGGTTACAAAAAGGCAGTTTATAAGATTCCTGAAAAGGAGTTTCCCTATTCCAAGGATAAGCCCAATGTGAAGCTGCTTGGTACCGGCGGAACCATTGCATCAAGGCTTGATTACAGAACCGGTGCCGTGATCCCGGCCTTTTCGCCAGGGGAGTTGTATGGTGCGGTTCCGGAACTGGCCGACATCTGCAACCTGACCACTGAAAAGCTCTTTGCAGTTTTCAGTGAAAACATGGGGCCTGATCAGTATAAAAAACTGGCTGTGGCCATCGGACATGACATTGAGAAGGG
>CAZPWZ010000143.1:0-6252 GCA_964590675.1 uncultured Draconibacterium sp. | reverse complement strand
GTAATCAGCGACTTGAAAACTTGTATCCTGGGCCATTGACATTCCTCCATAAATCATTATGAAAAGGAATAGCATGAATAATTTTTTCATGGGACTCGATTTTCTTGTTCGATATAGGGTTGTATTTCGATATTTCCCTATTTTCATACTTCTCAGGATTCCCGGAATATTCTGGCAGTCGCAGTTAACAATTGGCTGGAGGAGGTGGGAGTGAATTCGGGAGCCAGTTTGTTAATCTATATATTTAAGCTTGTCAAATATATAACATATCCAGATAAAAAGCAAGTGTTTAATTTGTTTCCCGGTTGCCTTTCAGTTGCATGCATAACAAGTGACGGGTTACAGGGAAATCAAAGGTATGTCAGGAAAAGTCTTGGCTTGGGCAAGACCTATAAACGCAGGTAAGCATAAAACGAAAGCAGTGAAAAGCCAAATGAGATTTTGAACCTTTCCCTGTTGAAGCGGGAATGCGGATCAATGGAAAAAAAAGCATCTCTTCAAGGGAACTATCCCCTCCTCTCCCACTTAAGCGTTCCAACGCATGTAACACATCAGGTCAGTTGATCCTGTAAAGATCAAAATACCTGCCGCGGCGGATCATAACCGCCTTGCCGGGTATCTCTTCCTGGAGGCTGATGTTGCTTTTCTGAGCAATATAGAGAACCTGGGCGTACTTTGAATACTCATGCGGCTCGATCCCCGAGAGCTGACCCGATTTCATGCGGAGGGTCCAGCTTGTCCAGAATTCCAGGCGGTGCTGGGCCAGTACGATGGTGGAATCGGGCTTTTGAATGATCCCCCTGATGGTGAGTAATTCGCTGTATTCCTCCCGCGAAATATATGTTTTACGAATTCCGCAGGTAACTACTGTAAGGATAAGCAACAGGGTGAGGATAACAGCAATGGTCCTTTTAACCGGTTTCCTGAAGTACTTAAAGACAAAGATGATAACAACAGACAGGGGGATGAGCGAAATAAACAGCAAACGGTTATAAATGGCCGTATTGATGAAAGGATTGGAAAGGAAAACGAACCACAGGACCAGTGACAGAAAGAAGCCCGATTCCTCCACAGTCATTCGTCTCCTCAACCTGAAATATGCAATGACCGATAACACGGAGAAGGAATTGATGACAACCAGAAAAATCAGATTGGGCCAGTCATAGATAAACTCTCCTTTCAGCATCAGGAGGAAAAAAGAGTGGTCGAAAAGCTGGAGGGGAGAAGCGAAGTAAGAGGTCAGGTGTAGGAACCGCTTGATATCATAGTATCTCACGGCAACCGGAAGCAGGATCAGCGCGGCCAGGAAGGTCATGAGGAACACAATGCGGAGGCGCGATCCCCTGAACCATCTGATCAGGCTGCCGGCATTGGAAAAACCCAGGATCAGCGTAAAGATGAGCAGAAAAGTAAACAATGCGGAAAAGCAGCCGAAATGGGTCAGCAGGGTGAGTAATATGGATAATGCAGTCATGATGGCCGGTACTGCCGTTTTCCAGTTGATGAACTGCCACAGGTAATAAAGTGTCATATAGACAAACAGCATGCTGATGGCGTTTTTATCAAAATCTACTGCGAAAATGACCAGGACGGCCGGGTTCAGCACCGAAAGCGCCAGGACCACCGCCATGTATTCTGGCTTTACCCTGTCGCCGATAATGGATTTTGCCAGGAAGAAAACCGGGATGACAATCAGCGAAGGGATTACCGCATTTACCAGCCTACAGGCCAGAACAATGGCATGGTTCATCGGAAGCAGTCCGGTAAGGATGATCAGTTTGGCTGCCAGCGCCTCGATCCAGAAGACCAGGGGCATGTCGCTGTATCCCAGGGCACCTCGTTCAAGCAGGCACCTCACCTGCAGGGGATAATACATGCTTCCCAGCCCGGGGATCACATGGCTGCCGGCTGTGGCGACCATCCTGCACACGATGGAGATGGTCAATATGGCAAACAAGATCCGGTGATTGATCCATTTTGGCGAAAAAACTGTGTTGTTCATATTGTTGTTATTTAGAATTATCCGCAATGAAGTCAACGGCTTCTTGTTATAGAACCGTTTAACATATAGAATTCAGCAACATTTTTACAATATTCTTCCACCCGGTTATTCACCGGTTTGCAGAGGTCATCGGAAAATTCGGTTCAATGCTCAGTCAGGACTGAACCTGGGGGGAAGTTTACCGGCTATGGCTTTAAAAAAGGCATCCCTGTAAGTAATGCTGATCGGTATTAATTTATCGCATATCCTGATCCTGTTACGTTCGATCGATTCAATGCAGCTCACCGAAACCAGGAATGACTTGTGCACCCTGATAAATTGCGGAGGTTTCAATGTGCTTTCCATAAACCTGAAGCTCTGCAAGGTCATGATCCTTTTCGTCCTTGTCACGATCTGCAGGTAATCGCGCATGCCTTCCACGTAAAGGATATCGGCGAAAAAAATCTTTTCGAGCCGGTATTCGGTCTTTACAAAGAAAAAGTCATTCTCCTCTTCATTTCCGCCGTTTTGCTTTTGCTTCATGTTATCCATGACCCGGTCGATGGCCTGTACGAAACGATCGAAAGAGTATGGTTTGAGCAGGTAATCGGTAACATGGAAGTCGAATCCCTTCATTGCGTATTGTTCGAAGGCAGTGGTGATGATGATCTGCGGATGATCTTTAACCGTTTCGAGGAACTGCAGCCCGGTAAACTGTTCCATCTGAATATCCAGAAAGATCAGGTCGACGTGTTCCTCTTTCAGGTAAGGAATCGCTTCCAGGGCATTGCTGAAAGTCTTCAGCATGACCGGCCCGCTGACCTTTTCCACAAAGGAAGTCACTTTTTTGAGCGCCAGTGGCTCATCATCAATGGCAATACATTTAATCTCCATGTGTGTCGATCATTAATTCAACCCTGAATAAACCATCCCCTGCACTGATGTCCAGGCTGTATCTTCCGCGATAGATATGTTCCAGCCGCTGCCTTACATTGGCAATGCCGGTTCCGCCATATTTTGAAACCGAAGCGGATGTTGATTCATTATAATGGTTTTCAGAAGTGAAATATACCTTCTGTCCCACCACCCGGAAACTGATCCCGAACCCTGGATGGTCACCTTTGAAAGATGCATATTTAAAGGCATTTTCGATAAAAGGGATGAATAGCATGGGGGCAATTTCGAGGTCGGGATAGTGTTCTGGAATATCCAGCCTGATCAGGCCGGGATCGGAAATTCTCAGGGAATAGAGTTCCACTATATTGCCTACGTAGCCGAGCTCTTTCGAAAGGGACACAAATTCCGTAACAGTCTCGTATGACATATATCGCATGATATCGGAAAGCTTGAGCAGGGACCGTGATGCTTTATCGGGATCAAAGAAGATCAGTGCATCGATATTGTTCAGGGTGTTGAACAAAAAATGAGGATTCACCTTGCTTTTCAATAAGGCAAGTTCACCGATGGCCTTTTCTTTTTCCAGGATTTCCTTCTGATTCATAGCGTTCAGCCAGTTCAGGAGTACTTTAAAGAAAGAGCCGAATATTGCAGCGATCAGCATCACCGACATCCCGCTGAGGTGCATTTTCAAGCTGTATGGTCCATAGAAATCATGAAAATTATGGCTGAAGATTGCTTTAACCAGAAACAGGGAGGTGTAACCCAGGAAAGTAATAATGGTCAGAAGCAGAAAAGCGACCAGAAAAAACAAGGCGTACTTTTTCTTTTCAAGGTACCCGGGAACTGCAAAGAGGTAGAACATGTAAAAGGAGACCGCCATGAAAAAGGTGCTTAACAGGAAACTGGCCAGCATCTCGGGATCCTTAAGCAAGGAAATATCCCGCAGATTCAAGAACGCTGCAAAGAGCCAGGTGAAAACATGAAGCAGGATGATGTTCTTTTTACGCATAGCATTTAATTCCCTGCAAAAATCAATGATTTCCGCCAGTCCGGCAAATGAACTATGCAACCAACAAAAATTTATATGCAGGATTGACTGATTTCACGACAAAACGAATCTTAATCAGTGTGACATGGCCATCAGGGTATTTGCCCTACAGGTTGGCACATTCATACGATGAAGCATGACACTTACTTGAAGGGGCTGTTGATAACAAATATTTTATTGGTGATGACCAATGGAGCGATCATGAATTCAGGGGAAATGATGCCGGAGCAAACCATAAAACAACAAGCGGATAGAACAACAATAGAAAAACAATTCAATTTTGTTGCATATTTATTTTTTTGTAGCTTTACCCTGATATATGGAGGTACCATAACCACCCTTGTGTAACCATTGAAGACTTACCCCTGCCCCATGACCTTCCGCGTACCATTGCTCTGTTATTTTTAAGGAGTTACTCTTCTCCAGGAAAAAGGATTAATTACGATGAAAGCTGCTATTTAGCGGCAAGTTATCGTAGGGTGCAAAAAATATTATAAGTCTGTAACATATGAAAAGACAAGTAATTCTATTTTGGATTTTGTTTTTAGTTATCAGAAGCTTTGGCCAAAATTGACTCAGACTCATTGAATGACTATGGAAGAATTGAGTTCTCTCTGGATACCGGACAATCATGGAATAATATCCTGAAATCTGAAAATTGAGGTACATGAAAAATCATGCTGTAAAAACAGTATTAAAGGTAAGTTCATTAAGCAAAAGCTTTATGAATATCCATGCTGTGCATAACATTTCGTTTTTATTGGAACTGGGGGACATTTTCGCATTTCTTGGTCCCAATGGGGCTGGTAAAACCACGACAATACGCATTGTGCTTGACATTATCAAACCAGACAGCGGCCGGATTGAATGGAATCTGAATGGAGAAATCAATTCATTACCAGCTGCTGAGTCCATCGGTTATTTACCTGAAGAACGCGGCCTATACCCTGATATTCCGGTTTTGAGGTCGCTGGTTTACCTTGCATCTATCAGGGGGATGGAACCGTCAGCAGCGAGAACTGCCGCATTCGAATGGCTCGAAAGACTTGAACTTGCTGACAGATCAAAGGAAAAACTACAAGCTTTATCAAAGGGAAACCAGCAAAAAATTCAATTCATTGCCTCCATCCTTCATAAACCGACCTTTGCAATACTTGACGAGCCGTTTTCAGGATTGGATCCGCTGAACCAGGAAAAGTTTATCGAATATATTAAAGAGATCAATAAACAAGGAACAACTGTTTTATTGAGTGCTCATCAGATGTCGTTGGTTGAAAAGATTGCCAATAAGGTTTTCCTGATCAACAGTGGCAAGGAGGTTTATAATGGGTCGTTATCCGGAATTTATGATGCTTTCGGGAAAAAGCACATCATTAACCTCGTGTTTAAATCACCCGTTGATGAAACCATATTTCAAACATTAACCGGGGTTGAACGTATAAGCCGGATTGATGATTTTCAGGTTAACCTTACTTTTGGCCAGGAAGCGGAGCTAAACAAGGCATTATCGGAATTGGCCATGATCGAAGGCATCAGTAATATTACAAGTCACAAGCCTGACCTTCATGACATTTTTCTTCAGCTCGTAAAAACACATTTGAAATATCCATGAGCACGGTGCTCATGCAAACCGTTTATGTTCATTATTGGCAATCCATGTGACCATTAAAAATCAAATTATTAACATGTAAAATGACATATTTAAATCAGGTAATAACCGTAACTCACTGGGAATTCAGGCGGTTCTTCAAGCCTAAGAATGAGGTATTGGGAATAGCCATTATGCTTTTGGTTTCTGCGGTTTTTTATTTCGGAGGCAAATATGCCTTTTCCGATTCGGGTGAAAAACCCAGGCTGACTGTTTATGAGGATCTGGACAGTAAGTTAACAGAAGGACTGTCTGTCGATTTTGAATTGATCAAGGTGCCTCCTGAACAAAAATCATCAGTAGTCAAGGAAATATCGAAAGCAAAGGATGGCATCCTGCTTGTCAAAGATGGCAATGTTTACAAGGTAAACGCTTACAAGTATACAAGAATACATAAGAAACTGAAAGCAACAATTGAAGAATACAACAGGACGCAGGCGATGCAAACGATAGGATTGAGTGAGGCCGATCTGGCTTACGTGCTTTCACCTGCCCAAATCATCGAATCATTTGTTTATAAGGATAACTCCAGCAGCAGGATGCTTCTGGCCTGGTTTTTTGCCGGGCTGATGATCCTGGCGGTATTTCTGAGTTTTGCTTATCAATTCACTGCCATTACCGGAGAAAAGCAGTTAAAAATAACAGAACAGATTGTTTCAGCCATCAGTCCGCAAG
>CAZPWZ010000142.1:0-6282 GCA_964590675.1 uncultured Draconibacterium sp. | reverse complement strand
GCTTCCATGACGAAACGGGGTTTAATTCTTTTTGGGAGACTTTATTTTCCGGCGATCGAACCGCCAACGCGGGTCATCGCACAACGGAATCCAATGGCATCGGATGCGTCGCTTTCATCAAGGTAGCGGCGTGTTCCGGGGCTCATATAGAAGGCAGGATCTTTCCAGTTACCGCCTTTGTAAACACGGGCATGGTCACTAACCAGTGAACTCATGCCATACTGGTACATCAGGTTGGTGGCGCTTGAATCGCGGCTTCCCTCTTTCCATACATTGTTATCAACATTGGAGGCAAAATCACCATCCAGGTAGTTGATGTTATCGGCCTGGCGGTAATTTTTCCTGTTCATGGCTTCGGCCGTGGTAATGTCGCGGTATTTTATGCGTCCCAGGCTATCCTTTTCTGCCAGGAATCCTTCTGCGTCACGGACAGGGGTTTTGAATACGTTACCACGGAATGGACGAAGATCGGATACTTCATAGGAGTTGAGGGGACGGTATACGTCGAGTACCCACTCGCTGACGTTACCGGCCATGTTATAGAGGCCATAATCGTTCGGGAAGTAGGAGCCACAGGGGGCAGGAATATCGGCACCATCGTTCAGGTTGCCTGCCACGCCCATATAGTCGCCCTTGCCACGCTTGAAGTTATCCATGAAACTGCCATAATACTTCGATTCGTTGGTGCGGACATAATTGCCATTCCATGGATAGTTTTTACGTTCAACCACGCGTTCATAGAGCGTATTTCCAACAAGGCCAAGGGCGGCATATTCCCACTCTGCTTCAGTCGGAAGCCTGTACTTGGGAAGCATGATGCCATCTTCCATTTTCACCTTGCGGGTGCCGGTTCCATTTGGATTCAGGTCGGGTAACGGCTTGTCGACAAGGCCTTCGTACTGGCCAGCGAGGTATGCTTCGGTATTGAAATTGTTTTCATTCTTCTGTGCCGGATCCATGGCAAGAATTCCGCGTTTGACAAGCATCATTTCATTTACACGGTCGGTACGCCACTGGCAGTAGTCATTGGCCTGAACCCATGTAACGCCAACCACAGGATAATTGCGGTAGGCAGGATGACGGAAATAATACTCCAGCAGGGGTTCATTGTAAGCAAGCTTATCACGCCAGACCAGGGTATCGGGGAGGGCCTTGCGGTAAACGCCAGGGTAGTCGGTTGCGTAAACGCGGCTCAGCCAGTAAAGATACTCAAGGTAATCGAGATTGCGTACCTCGGTTTCATCCATATAAAAGCTGGCTACGGTAACCCTGCGCGGACTGTTATTCCATTCGAACATAACGTCATCCTGGGTGTTTCCCATTGTGAAGGTGCCGCCTTCCACGAATACCAAACCGGGGCCGGTTTGCTGGGCAGCAAATTCACGGACTTCGAAACCGCCGTTTTTAGGATTGTTATACTCCCATCCTGTCGAGCGCGAGGCCTCTTTCTTGCAGGAACCGACTAAGAGAATCGCACCGGCAAGGGCGCTTAACTGAAAAAATCTGTTAATTTTCATTCGTTGAAAATTTTTGCAAACCTACGTGAAATAGTCAAAATTAGCAAATATTTGTCTGATTTAACGTAAGTTCACGATGACCAATGAACTAGGAATTATTAACATCGTAAACAAATAACTAAAATCTCGGGCATTTTATTGCCCTGATATGCCTTCTTTTTTCAATACACGGGAACTGCCACGATGCCGATACTTCGTGTGCCCCGCCAGATACGCCTTTCAATCTGCTTACCGAGTAGTCGTAACTGTAGCCGACCCGTAAGTTTTTATAATGAATTCCGAGCATCGGGATGAGGGCATCCGCATTTTCGAAGTTATGGCGGAACCATAATCCACCTACAAACGGATCGATAGTCAGGTACATTCCAATATTCAACTGGTGAAAGTTGAATTGCTGCTGGTACAAAATATTGGGCGAAATCGAAAATTCACGATCTTCATCGGTGCTGCCATTCTTGTTAAGGTTGATCACGGATCCGGCATGCACCGTAAATTTCATGTATAACGGGGTCGAATTCTCTGCATAGAAGCCTATTTTAGGCTGTGTGAGGTGGTCGACCGAAATTCCGCCGTAAACGAGATCATCATAGGCAAGAAAAATACCTGCCGAAAAATCAGGAACTCCGATGGTACTGTTGTCCGGCGGTTTTTCAGTTGTTACAGGATTAATTTGTCCTGTATTCCTGTCTATCTGGTCCTCAAAAATGAGATTTGCCCAGTCAAGTGACCGCTGGTAATAACCTGCCTTGATGGAGGCACTGGCCTGCAGATGGTCGGTTATCTTGAATTTATAAGCGTATACTAAACTTATTGCAGTGGTATTCAGATTTCCGCCGCCGGCAAAGTCAGCTGTTACCAGTAAGCCGACTCCCCCGTGAAGAAAATTTACATACTGATCATACGACGCGTTGTAGGTGATAAAGGCTTTTCCAAGTCCGGGCCACTGGTTTCGGTAACTTGCCGTAGCCCGCGGACAGATGGTCACGCCTGCGAGGGCAGGATTAAGATAAAGCGGATTGGCATAAAACTGTGAAAACTCAGGATCCTGGGCCAAAACTTCCCCGGTAAAAAACGCTAAGGAAAATAATACGATTACCGCTATTCGCCTGGTCATGAATGCAAGATATATCCTGATTAATTAAGGCTTACAATATTACAAAATATTTGAATATCATGAAATCGCCGATGACAATAATTAACTAACACATAACGTTTATTTCTCCGATAGATTTTAGCAATAGGAATTATTTTAACAGGGCAGCAACCTTTTTGATCAAATTGCTGTCCTTAATATATTACGCCAATCCTGCACATGAATACAAAAAAACGGTTTATCGTGATAATAACTGGTGTTTTGCTGGCCATTACACCGGTTTTTGCAATACTGCCTCCCAGTGCCCATCCGGATAGCAGGTATGCCATTTCATGGAATCCTGTACAGGTGAATCACATGCCCGGATCAACGGCCGTGGGAATTTTGTCATTTCAGGGATCGGTTCTCAGGCCGGAATTTGGAATGCTGCCGGTTTTTCTGAAATCAATTCCAATGGCTTCAGGCAATGATTCAATCGGGAATATTCGTCTTGAAAACCAGGTGTTTGAACCAATTTCCATGGCTGAACTTCAATTTGTTGACGGATTGGATAAAATTTCCGGCACTGTGCCCGTATTCAGCCAGCGTTCAGTACAGCGGAAAAAGTCGGCGCTGGAGATCAGTTTGCTCCCGCTCCGCAAAAATCCCGCTTCGCAGGTTATCGAGAGACTGGTATCCTTTTCGCTGGAGATTGAAATCATTACCAGCCAGGCGTCCTCTTCGCTGAAATCTTCAGATTCCTATGCTTCGGCTTCGGTACTTTCAACAGGCGCATGGTTTAAGTTTGCCGTCGGTTCGGATGGGATCCACCGCCTCACATACGATGACCTGAAAAATGCAGGCATTGACGTCGGATCAGTCGATCCGCGCAACCTGCGCATCTATGGCAATGGCGGAGGAATGCTTCCGGAGGCAAATTCGGCCAAGCGGATTGATGATCTTCTCGAAAACACCATATTCGTTTTTGGTGAAGAGGACGGCCGTTTCGATCCGGGTGATTACCTCCTTTTCTTCGGACAATCTCCCGATCGTTGGGTGTTCGACAGCAGGGATCTGCTGTTTCACCACCGGAAAAATGTCTATTCCGACCGCATGTATTACTTTTTGAATTTTGACCAGGGACGCGGAAAAAGGATCAGTTCCATTTCTTCGACCACAGATCCTGCAACTTACCAGGTAAACCGCTTTGCGGACTATACATTTTATGACAAGGATGACATCAACCTGATCAAATCGGGTCGCGAATGGTGGGACCGGCAGTATTTTGATATTACGACGGTGAGAAACTATGCATTCAGCTTCCCGAATATCGACATATCCAACCCGGTATCACTCACTACCCATGTTGCTGCACGATCAACCGGGGGAAGCAGTTCATTTACAGTTTCCGCACAGGGCGAAGCCATCGTGACCATCAGTATTCCTCCTACTTCCGGGAGCTTTGAAAGCGACTATGCCAATGATAAGGTTGTTACGGCCACATTCATTACCTCTAATCCTGTGATTGACATTAAAATGACCTACAACAAGAGTTCATCAAGCTCTGTCGGTTATCTGGATTACATTGAATTAAATGCCTCGAGATTGTTGACCATGACCGGCTCACAGATGCTTTTTCGTTCTCCGGCAGGCGCATCTCCGGGTGTTATTTCGGAATTCACCCTGAATGGGAACGGGCAATCCCTGCAGATTTGGGATGTATCCGAGGGTGGAAATATCCTCAATGTACAGGCATCCAAATCGGGAAGCAATTATGTTTTCCGCCTGCCTACCGATACATTGCGGGAATTCATAGCATTTGACGGCGGCTCCTTCCTGGTTCCCGAGTTCATCGGCAGGATCGAGAATCAAAATCTTCATGGTGCGGAGATCCCCGATTACCTGATCATCAGTCACCCGTCATTTATGCAGGAGGCTGAGCGACTTGCAGATTTTCACAGGAAAAACAGCAACCTGACTGTTTACATTACAACCCCGGAAAAGGTTTACAATGAATTTTCATCCGGGGGACAGGATATAACCGCGATGCGCGATTTTGTGAGGATGATGTACAACAAGGCCCAGCCTGGCAAAGAGCCCCTTTACCTGCTGCTTTTCGGGGACGCCTCCTATGATTTCAAAAGCCGCCTTCAGAACAATACCAATTTTGTTCCCTCTTTTCAGTCAATTGAATCCTTATCCCCGGTTTATTCATTTGTTTCTGATGATTATTTCGGACAACTCGATCCCGAAGAGGGACAGGGGGCCAATGGCACACTGGATATCGGGGTTGGCCGTTTCCCTGTTTATACCGTTGAACAGGCAAGGGCATCGGTTGATAAGGTGATCCATTACTGCTCGGGTAATTATGCCGTGAAGAATGACTGGCGTAATGTGGTGACCTTTGTTTCCGATGACCAGAATGAGGGCGGTAATCTGTTTATCGAAAGTTCTGAATCGCTTGCAAACGGCATCGACCAGTTATATAAGAATTATAATGTCGACAAAATCTATTCAGATGCCTATACCATGGTCTCGACACCCGGCGGTGCACGTTATCCCGAAGTGAATGAAGCTATTAATAAAAGGGTTGAAAAGGGTTCGCTGCTGGTCAACTACATTGGTCATGGGGGGGAGCTCGGCTGGGGGCATGAGCGGATACTGGAGGTTCCCGATATCCAGAATTGGCGTAATTATAACAACATGCCGGTTTTTGTGACGGCTACATGCGAGTTCAGCAGGTTTGACGACCCCGAACGTGTTTCGGCAGGGGAGTGGGTATTTCTCAACGGACAAGGCGGGGGAGTGGCTTTGTTCACGACCACCCGGCTCACTTTTGCCGGCACCAATCAGTCGCTGCTGGTAAATTTCTATAATAATGTCTTCAAAAAAACGGCAGGCTCTTACATGAAAATGGGGGACCTGCTGGTGGCAGCTAAAACCAATATGGGCAGTTCGGCAAATATCCATGCCTTTGTCCTGCTGGGCGATCCCGCCATGCTCATGGCCTATCCCAACCAGGACATAGTCACCACCGCCATAAATTCAAACCCGGTTTCAGGCGTTCCCGATACCTTGAAAGCCCTTGCAGAGGTCACAATTGAAGGCGAAGTACTGGATGTATCCGGTCAAAGGGATGCTGCTTTTAACGGAACCATATTCCCAACGGTCTTTGATAAAACCTCGGAAATCTGGACCAAGGCCAACCAGGGCCCGGGTGGTCCGGTACAGTTTTTCCTCCGTAAAAACCCGGTTTACAAGGGGAAAGTCCAGGTAATTGACGGTGCCTTTTCTTTTTCTTTCATCGTTCCCAAAGATATAGCATACAAATACGGCATCGGGAAGATCAGTTATTATGCGCGCAGTGCCGAAACCGATGCCAATGGCTATGATGAAGGAATTCAGATTGGCGGCTACAATAATGAAGCACCGCCCGATGACCAGGGACCTTACCTTGCCCTCTTTATCAACAACAGGCAGTTTATCTCAGGAGGGATCACCAGTCAGAACCCGGTCCTGCTCGCTGATGTAAGCGATACCTCCGGTGTGAACACGGTAGGCAACGGCATCGGCCACGATATTACCGCGGTGCTTGATAACAAGACCACCACCCCCATGATCCTCAATGATTATTATGTCTCTGACCTGAATACCTTCAAGAGCGGTGCAATAACGTACCAGCTGAGTGCATTT